>JAEXPB010000256.1 GCA_023438965.1 Bacillota bacterium
GTCCTGCTTGATTGATCAATTCAAGAACTATTTCACATTCATCTTTCAGTCTGCGCTCTTCCTCATCCAGCGCCGATGTATCAGTCAACTGATCGATTATGATCTTATACTCAGCAATGATCGCAACCTTGTCCTCGATCATTCGGTTAAAAGTTCACAGATATGGATGCCATGTATCACGAATTGGGAAACACAAGGCTGATGCTTCAATCCGAATGCAGCTTGTATATTATCGTGAACGATGGATATTTTATTAACTGGTAGACAGTGAGGTAAGTTCCGTCTGAAATGAATGAAGGCCGCGACATATTATAGATCAAGAATGCCAGAACACAACGCTTAATATACCAAGAAATGCCAACCAGATATTTGGGATAGCCTTTTAATAAATTTATTATTTGCGATGGTTTTTCAGCATGATTACAGCAAGAAATATGGGGCTTGGCCAAACAGACGCATCCTGTTTGATGCGGTTGAGCACACGAAAGCGTCAGTCAATTGTGCCGTGCATTGTGGAATTCCGCTTTTAGCGGTACAATAATGCGATGACTGCCACCGGAAAGGATCCTGCCCATGCCTGCTTTTTCTGACCTGAACGACGCGAGCCCGATTCTGGATTTTCATGCGCATATCTTCCCGCCCAAGGTCGCGGCCCGAGCCGTCGCTTCGATCGGCGAATTCTATGACCTGCCGATGACCGGCGGCGCCGGTACCTTGGATGACCTGCTGGCGCAAAGCCGCACGGCCGGCATCTCCCACAGCGTGATCTTCTCCACTGCCACCCGCCTGGAGCAGGTCGACTCCATCAACCAGTTCATTCTGCGCTGCCAGCAGAGCGAACCGTCCTTCACGGCGTTCGGCACCCTGCACCCAGCCATGACAGATGACGCAGTCGATCAGGAGATCACCAAAATCCTGGACTATGGCCTGCGCGGCATCAAGATGCATCCCGACTTCCAGCGGATCGCCGCCGATTCCCCTTTTGTGATCCATGCCGCCCGGTCCATGGCCGGCCGCCTGCCGCTGCTGCTGCATGCCGGTGATGCGCGTCAGGACTTCTCGCAGCCCTGGCGGATCCGGAACCTGGCGCTGGCCTGTCCGGAAACCGTGATCATCGCCGCTCATCTCGGCGGTTACAGTCAATGGACGGAGGCGGTCGCGCAATTGGCGGGTCTGGCCAATGTCTATGTGGATACCAGCAGTTCCCTGGCCTTCCTGGCTGACGAGGAGGCTGTGCGCCAGATCCGCAGCTACCATCCGCGCCATGTCCTGTTCGGCACCGATTATCCGATGTGGAGTCCAGTCGATGAAATGTGCCGTTTTCGCGCCCTGCCGCTGACAGATGACGAGCAAAAGGCCATCCTCTGGGAGAATGGCCGCGTTTTGCTGAATCTTTAATATACTTGTCTGCCGGGCTGCGTCGCAGTCCGTTGCCTGGGTTGCGGCTCAGGCGGTGGCGTTTTCGGCGGTGGCTGATCGCTTCTCCATTTCGATGCGCTCCAGCGATACGAAGTCGATCTTGCCGACTTTGGTCCGCGGCAGATCGGCGCAGAATTCAATCTCCCGCGGTACCGCATACTGGATCATCATCTTCTCGCAATGGCTGATGATCCTCTGCCGCATGGTTTCCTGGTCCGGCGCCGTGCTGTCGAGCACCACAAACACTTTAACCACCTGCATCTTGTACGGGTGCGGCACACCGATGGCGCAGACCAGGCGGACGCCGGGAATCGAGCTGATGGCGTCCTCAATCTGCGACGGGAACACCGGGATGCCCGACACTTTCAGGATGCGCTTGATCCGCTGCTTGAAATGGAAATAGCCGTCGGCGTCCATCGAGCCGAAGTCGCCGGTATGCACCCAATCCAAGCCGTCCTCATGCCGGCGGATCGTTGCCGCGGTGGCCTCCGGATCATCCAGGTAGCCCAGCATCATGGTCGGTGCATGGATGCAGAACTCGCCGTCGGTGCCTGCCGGCACCTCTTGCTGGGTGCCGGGCTCGACAACCTTCATCAGCACATCAGACAGCGGCAGGCCAACCGTATTGTCCCGGGCATCCTGCATCGGGTTGACCGCACAGACGGTGACGGTTTCGGTCAGGCCATAACCTTCGCGCAGGGTTACCGTGCCATGATGGTCCTGGATGAATTTGTCAAATCGGCTCTTCAGGTCGGCCGGCAGGGAGTCGCCGCCGCAGAAGACGGATTTCAGGCAGGATAGGTCGGCGTTCTTCAGTTTCTCGTTTTTCAGGATGCCCTCGAACAACGTCGGCACGGCGGCGATGTAGGACGGCTTTTCCTTAATGATGATGTCGGCCAGAACTTCCGGCGAGAATTGCGGCACCAGGATGGCTCGCATGCCGATGACCAGCATGGTGTGCATGCCCATGCACAGGCCGAAGCCGTGGAAAAGCGGCAGGATCGTCACCATGGCGTGGCCGGTCGGCTCGAAATGCTCCAGGTCGCGGATGCCGACGATCTGCGGTCCCTGGACCGCCAGCGCGTTGAAATTGAAGGAAGAAAGCATGATCGTCTTGGGCGTTCCGGTCGTGCCGCCGCTATGCAGATAAACCGCGCAGTCCTGGGCGCTCCGGGTTCGCTGGTAGGGCTCGGCCTGGCCCAGGGCCATGAAGTCGCTCCATTTCAAGTACAGCGACCGGCGGGGCATGGCGGCGATTTTCCGACCCTTGGTCAGGAAGAAGCCGATTTTCAGGCCGACGCCCAGGTAGTCCATGATCGAGCAGACGATAGTCTTCCGGATCCGCGAGCGGTCCAGCATCTCGACTTGCTTGTTCAGCATGGCGTCCAGAATGATCAGGTAATCGCTGCTGGTGGTCTTGATGTAGTGCGACAGTTCCTCGGCCGGTGTCAGCGGGTGGACCATGTTGCAGATGCCGCCCAGCCGGTTGACGGCGTAGAAGAAGATGACCGCCTGCGGAACATTGGGCAGGCAGATTGTCGCCACTTCACCGGTTTTAAAGCCCAGCTGCCGCAAGCAGCCGGCCGCCTGGTCAATCTGGTCCAGCATGCCCTGGTAGCTGATGTCCCGGCCCATGAAGGTCAGCGCCGGGTACTGCGGGAACCGGCGGGCCGTGCGGGCCACCAGTTCGTACATCGTCAGCTCAGGATAAGTCATGCTAGGTAAGAACCAGGGGTCATAATGCGCCAGCCAAGGTCTATTCATCAATTCGCCCTCCAGATTGCCAGATACTGATTCATGTTCGTCCAGTTGATCGAATTGATTCCATTCTATACTTTTCGCGGGTCGCGTCAAGGCTGACCGTAGTAGGAATTTTTCCCGTGCTTGCGCTGATAATGGCGGTCCAGCAGGACTGACCCGATCGAGGTCTGCTCCGGATGCAGCAAGCGGGCGTGATAGGCCATCATGGCGCACTCCTCGAGGACGACCGCATGCTGGACCGCGTCGGCCGGGCTGACGCCCCAGGTGAAGGGTCCATGCCCGGCAACCAGAACGCCGGG
>JAEXPB010000309.1 GCA_023438965.1 Bacillota bacterium
GGCTTGCTGCTCCGGCCGGCGATGCGCGTTCTGGCAGCGTTCCAGCCAGCGGGTGGTCCGTTCGAGCGAGCGGCGGGCATATTCCCGTTCGGCCGGCCAGGGTGTGCACTCGTCGAAGGCCATGATGATATCGGCGCCGAGTTCATTCTGAACCGCAATGGATTTTTCCGGCGTCAGGATATGGCGCGATCCGTCGATGTGGGATTTGAAGCTGACCCCTTCTTCGGTGATATGGCGCAAGTCGCTCAGGCTGAAGACCTGGAAGCCGCCGCTGTCGGTCAGGACCGCCCGGTCCCAGTTCATGAAGCGGTGCAGGCCGCCGGCCGCTTCGATCAGGTCCGAGCCCGGACGCATCCAGAGATGGTAGGTGTTGGACAGGATGATCCCGGCACCCATCGACTTGATCTCTTCCGGCGACATGCCTTTGACTGTCGCCTGGGTGCCGACCGGCATGAAGGCGGGCGTATCGAAGGAGCCGTGCGGCGTATGGATGGTGCCCAGGCGGGCGCCGGTTTGCCGGCAGATGTGGCGCAGTTCGTACCAAACCGGAAACCGGCCGGCCGGCCGGCCAGTGGCGTTGGCTGCGCCGGACGCCTGGGCTGCGCCGCAAGCGTCGGTGGCTGGGTTGCCGGCAAGGTTTTCTGCGGTCATGTGTCGCTGCTCCTTCTCTCGATCAGCATGGCATCGCCAAAGCTGAAAAATCGGTATTCCTGCTCAATCGCCGCCTGATAAGCATTCAGGATGCGCTCCCGGCCCGCCAGCGCGGATACCAGCATGATCAGGGTCGATTCCGGCAAGTGGAAATTGGTGATCAGCAGGTCCACCAGTTTGAACCGGTAACCCGGATAGATAAAGATATCGGTCCAGCCGGATGCCGGCTGCAATTCGCCCTGTTCGTTGGCGACGGATTCCAGAACCCGGCAGCTGGTTGTGCCGACCGCGATGATCCGGCCGCCGGCTGCCCGGCTGGCGTTAATCGTCCGCGCCGTTTGTTCAGGCAATTCGTAGTATTCGGAATGCATCTGGTGTTCCAGAATGTCCTCGCATTTGACCGGACGGAAGGTACCCAGCCCGACATGCAGGGTCAACTCGGCGATCTGCACGCCCATCCGGCGCAGCTCCTCGAGCAGTTCCGGCGTGAAATGCAGGCCGGCGGTCGGCGCGGCGGCCGAACCTTCGTTCTTGGCATAGACGGTCTGATAACGCTCCGGATCAGCCAGCTGCTCGTGGATATACGGCGGCAGCGGCATGGTGCCGGCCTGGTCAAGGATTTCTTCCCAAATGCCAGTGAAGCGAAAACGGACCGTTCGGTTGCCGGACGGCAGCACAGTCAAAACTTCGGCGGACAGGCGGCCCGGGATGAATTCGATGATGTGCCCCGGACGGACACGGCGGCCCGGACGGACAATAACCTCCCAATCCGTGTCGGTCAGGCGGCGCAGGAGGAGAAATTCGACAGCGGTCCGGCTATCCTGCCGGCTGCCCAGCAGTCGCGCCGGCAAGACCCGGGTATTGTTGAGCACCAGGCAGTCGCCCGAGCGCAGCAATTGCGGCAGATCCCGGAAGTGACGATGCTCCGGTTGGCTGGCCTGGCTACGGAGCACCATCAGGCGCGAACTGTCGCGCCGTTCCAACGGATGCTGGGCAATCAGGCTTTCCGGCAAATCATAGTAAAAATCATTTCGTTTAATCATAGCTTTTCATTATATCCATGTTTGACGAAAAAGTATAGTGAATGATATGATTAAGCCGTCTGCAAGTTCTGCTTGCCGACTATTCAATTCTGGAGGATAAAAGCATGAAAAAGCCAGTTTTCCGCGGTTCAGCCGTTGCCATCATCACACCCTTTACAGAAAATGGTGTTGATTTCGCCAAACTGGCCGAGCTTTGCGAATTTCATATTGCCAACCAGACGGATGCCATCGTGGTGGCCGGAACGACCGGTGAAGCTTCCACTATGCCCGATGAAGAGCATCTGGCGACCATCGGCTGGGTCATCAAAACCGTAAACCGGCGAATACCGGTCATTGCCGGCACCGGCAGCAACGATACCCGGCATGCGATCGAACTCAGCAAGAAGGCCGCGGCACTCGGTGCGGATGCCTTGCTCAGCGTCACCCCCTACTATAATAAAACTTCCCAGCAGGGCTTGTTCTTGCATTTCAAAGCGGTGGCCGACGCGGTTGACATTCCGGTGATCCTGTATAATGTCCCCAGCCGGACCGGCATGAATATCAATCCCGAGACGCTGGCCCGCCTGGCCGAACTGCCGAACATCAACGGCGTCAAGGAATGCCGCATCGATCAGGCCGGCGAAGTTGCCAATCTCTGCGGCGATCGCCTGAACCTGTATTCCGGCGAGGACGGCCTGGTCCTGCCGCTGATGTCCTACGGCGGTCTGGGCGTCATCTCCGTCATGGCCAACATTGTTCCGGCGCAGACCCATCAAATGGCCGCCGCCTATCTGCAGGGCGACCTGGCCCAGGCAACCCGTCTCCAGGTCAGCCTGGTGCCGTTGATCAAGGCACTGTTCTGCGATGTCAATCCGATCCCGGTTAAAGCGGCGATGAATTTGATGGGTTTCCAGGTCGGCTCTTGCCGGATGCCGCTGTGTGATCCATCCGCGGCCAACCTGGAAAAGATCCGCCAGGAGCTGGCCAATTATGGCCTGCTCGCTTAAAGGAGGGACCAGCCAATGGCCATTCGCCTTTTCCTCAGCGGCTGCCGGGGCCGCATGGGGCATGTCATCAGTGATATTGCCGCCGCTTCCGATGATCTGACGATCGTCGCCGGTTCGGATATCAAGACTGCCGCCGCTGATTTCCCGGTTTATACCGATCCGCGGCAATGCCAGGAAGACTTTGATGTCCTGATCGATTTTTCCAATCCGGCTGCCCTCCCCGCGCTGATGGATCTGATCCGGCAGCGGCGCTGCCCGGCAGTCATTTGCACCACCGGACTCGACGCCGCTTTGAAAAACGACCTGGCGCAGCTGGCCCGGATCGCGCCAATCTTCCAGTCGGCCAACATGTCGCTGGGTATCAACCTGCTGATCAGCCTGGTCCGCCAGTCTGCCCGGATCCTCTATCCCGAATTTGACATCGAAATCATTGAAGCCCACCATAATCAGAAAATCGATGCCCCTTCCGGCACCGCCCTGATGATCGCCGATCAGATCAACAGCGCCTTGGACGGCCAGATGACCCTGGTCAACGACCGCAGCCAGGTCCGCCAAAAACGCGACCGCCGGGAAATCGGCATGCATGCCATACGGGGCGGCAGCATAGTCGGCGAACATACCGTTCTGTTTGCCGGTCAGGATGAGCTCATCACGGTTCATCACAGCGCCCAGACCCGGACGGTTTTCGCACGCGGGGCGCTGGCCGCGGCTCGCTTCATGCAGGGCAAGCCAGCGGGTCTGTACAGCATGAACGATCTGGTCAAGTAAGCCACGTCACATCAGCCGATTCTTGTCGCAACGCAAAAGCCGTCAACCCTTCGATGCGGGATGACGGCTTTTTGATATCTTGGAAATGATTGTGCCCTCCGGAATCTGGTTCGGCGCCTGATGCCGGTCAGGCCAAATAGCGGTCAGGGATTCATCAGGGCCGGACGCCGGAAGGCGATTCCACCAGCCCGCCGGGTTCCTGGTTTTCGCCCTTGGGTTCGTTTTCCGGTTTTTCATCTGATTCGGCTGCCTCTTCGGGTTCTTCGGCGGAAGTCTCGTCAGCCTCTTCGTTCATTTCCTCAGCTGCCTTGATGCGCTGAATCATATATTTGTCCAAAGCCCGATAAACGAAGAAATTGGTCAGCAGCAGGTTGAAGCCAAAGGCGAAGAACACGTACCAAAGCAGGGCGATCATCATGGTGATGCTGTAGCCGATAAAGAACAGAATGCCGGGAATGACTGCCAGGACGATGAAACTGACCAGCAGGATCAGCACATTCAGCGGCAGACGCAAAATCGAGAACAACAGGCAGTTCTTGTAGAGCTGCTTCAAGCTCAGCTGGAAGGTGACCATCATCGGATAAAGATACATCTGAATGATGCACCAGAGGATGAACAGAATGACCACGATGGTCTTGAGGAAGGTCTGCAGGATGCCGGAGCCTAAAACGGTCGTTGTGCTGTAGAAAGCGAAGTTGACGGTAAAAATAACAGTGACCAGCATGCTGAGCAGGCTGCTGACCAGGGATTGTTTCAAGTTCTTGCCGGCATGTTCCTTGAAATCCATCCAGACGAAGGCATGTTCCTCACGGGAGTAATTGCGCAGGAGATAAGTGACGCCGGCGTGGACCGGACCAACGATGATCAACGATAATCCGGTCAGCAGCATGCCGAGGATGACATAGAGCAGCATCATCTGCGAGGCGGCGAATTCTTCAAAGGATATGCCTTCCTGCAGCGTGATGCCGGACTCCTGGAAAATCTTGACCAGGGTGTCCATTGTCAGGTTGGGCAGCAGCACCGAGGTCACATACATGGCGCCAAAAAAGGCTACCACCAGGGCAGGCAGGCTCAGGACCACATACATCAGGTTGATGGTGCAGATTTTCCAGAATTTGCGGCCCAAGATGGAAAAGAACGCCGCGAACGGCCCCTTGGGCGGCTCCGCCGGATACACGCCCTTCCCCTCGTTGGTATAATCAAAAAATCCAAAAAAACCAGCCATGCCTTGTCCTCCCGTTCATCCGATCAAGCCGTCATACTCAAGTATTTGCCGGCAACAATCGCTAACGACTATTATAATTCAATTGATCGATGATTTTCCAGCCCGAGTTTGTCACGAATGTGAAATATTTGCAAACGGCGGCCGCGTCGGCTGCTCCAGGCCGAAAAGCGGCTGTCGGGCCAGCTGGTCGATCTCCAGCAGCGCCCGTTCAGCCAACGCCTGCAAGCGTGCTTCCTTCTTGCGCAGGCGGACTTCGCCGGGCTCAACAAGGCCAAAATTGGCGTTCATCGGCTGGAAATGCTTGACCAGGTTATCTGATACATAGCGGGACATCGATCCGATCACGGTACGGGCCGACGGAACCGCATCCAGCCTGGCTTCCCGGCCGATGCCCCAAGCCTGGCCGGCAGCCTGCCAACCAGCCAGGAGACCGGAAGCGGCGGATTCGACGTATCCTT
>JAEXPB010000434.1 GCA_023438965.1 Bacillota bacterium
GCTATAGCCACACGATCCGAATCTATGATCCCCAGGACATACCGGACGAGTTCAAGGGCTGGCCGATCGAACGCCTGCCAGCCGGTGCCGGTGATTGGCAACTGGAGATCAAGCGGATCGATTTCCCGGGCGAAGTCCGGTATATTGCCGAGGATGTGCTGCCCTGGCAAATGTTCTGGCGCCTGCGCCTGGCGCCCGACAACACGATCTGGGCCATCAGCTATCCGCTCAACCGGGATGGATATGATAAAATCCTTTGCCAGCCACTTTTCCTGGTCTCGCGTGACAACGGCCGGACCTTCCAGTATCTGAGCAAAATTCCTTACCAGCCCGACCTGGCTGCCGATCCGCAAGCCGACCTGCGCGGCGGCTTCAGTGAACCGGATGTCGCCTTCATGCCGGACGGCTCGGTGTTCTGTCTGTTGCGGACTACCGATGGGCACGGCATCGGGCCGAGTTACTGGTGCCGCAGCACCGACGGCGGCAAGACCTGGTCCAAACCAGCCGTTTTCGACAACCTTGGTGTCTGGCCGACGCTCCTGGCCCTGGGCAACGGCGTCACGCTGACCTGCTATGGCCGCATGGGCTTGTTCCTGCGCGCGACGGCCGATCCTTCCGGCGAAAAGTGGGACGACCGGATCACCATCGTCACACCGCAGGCTTACCAGACCGACACCTGTTCATATGCCGACCTGGTGGCGCTGGATGAGCGCGACGCCTACCTGATCTATTCGAATTTCAACTGGCCGAATGCGGACGGCGTGCCGGTCAAGACCATCCTCGGCCGGCGCGTGACAACAGAGATCATCGCCTGAAACGGAAAACGGATGTCTTAACTGGAGAGGGTCCCCCATCAAGCTGACAGAGACCGGCTTTTGGGGGATCCTGATTAAACATGCTGACGAGCTTCAATATATAAATCGATATCTTCAACGATATAATTCGTTCCAGTTGTGTGCAAAGCCTCGTAGCAAGAAAGCACATAGTCCGAGACCCCATATTGCTGGAAAAGGTGTATCGCTTCTTTGCCGGTCAAGTTTTTGGCCATCTTGTAAACTTCCAGGCAGAAAACTAAAAACTTCCCTTCGATACTCACCTTAAGCCTCCTCAGGATAGGTAATGCCCCCTGTTCTTTGTTCCTCATTGAACATCTCATATAATGCATTTGCACTCAAATGCCACAGTTTGGTTTCTTCAACTTCAAGCTTGGCATACAATTCTGAGGTGTACAATAATTCAGTTGCTTTTTCTTCATCTATGTTGCTGTTAGCGACGATAAGCTGGATAATCTGCGGTACAAGCAAAAAAAGCATGGACGTGAATTTCTGCTTTTCCATCAATCAATCCTCCCGCAAAACTTGCTTAAAATGTAAAAAGGAAATTGCCCTCTCACTGCAGAAAACCAATTGATTATAGAGCCTTTTGATTTTTAGCCTTCCCAGCGTTTCTTCCTTAGTCAACGTGCCGGATGAGTATAACATAAATCTTGTCCGCCAACGTCTTCTCCGCTTGTAAATGGGCAATCATCGCCTCGATATGACGTCGTCTGATCAGATCTTCACGAGTTTTCTCCACCCTTTCACCGCCCTTGCCAAGGTAATCGGTAAATACCTTTTTGCCCTCACGGTACTTTAGGTAGTAATAAGTTTTTGTACCGACTATCTTGGCCGTGATCGAACCTTTGGGCAGTTCCTTTAACTGCTGTAGATATTTGTCGAGCATGTACTCAATGCGTTCTTTTTCCTTCCGAACAGTATAGATAAGAAGACTCATCGTGATCACCCAATATATATTATACCCCACGATAATGAATAATGTCTACAAAATGTGTGCAAAGCTCATCTGCTCGATTAAAGCGGATAGAATCGGGCAAAAAAACAGGCCGACAGGGCCTGTTTTATAACTGGAATGGTCTAGTCGTTCATTTAGCCAGGTTGGTTATTTGGCCGTGTAGCCGCCGTCCAGCGGCAGGTTGGCGCCGGTCACATAGCTCGAGGCAGCCGAGGCCAGGTAGACGATGGCGCCCATCAGGTCGGTGTCGTTGGCCATCCGGCCCAGGAAGGTGCGGTCATTATAGCGCTGCCGGAAATCCGGCCGGTGGTTCGGGGTGCCGAACCCGCCCGGGCTGATGCAGTTGCAGCGGACGTTCCGGGATCCGTAAATGCTGGCGACATAACGGGTGAAATTGAGCATGCCACCCTTATGGATAAAATAGTCCGGCGCCGGGTTACCCATATCGGTGCCGGCATACAAAGTCAGGTCCGGGCCGATCGAACCCATGGTCGAACCGATGTTGATGATCGAGCCGCCGCCCTGCCGGGCCATTTCATTGCCAAACGCCCGGGTGATCAGAAAGACGCCGGTGACATTGACCTTGATGCTGGTCTCGAAGTTCTCGACGGTGTCGTCCCAGCCTTTCATCACTCGCAGAACAGCGTTGTTGACCAGAATATCCACCCGGGCCTCGCGCCGGAGGATCTCGTCGCGTAGCCGGAGGATCGACGCCTCATCGCCCTGATCGAGTTCCAGGGCAAAAACTTCATGGCCGTTGGCTCGTTCTTCGGCGGCGACCGCCTCGATCTTATCCAGATGACGAGCGGCGATATAGGTCCGGGCGCCGGCCTGGGCCAGCGCGGTGACCGCCTGCCGGCCATATAGTCCGGCGCCGCCGGTGATGACGGCGACTTTCCCTTTCAACGAAAACAGATCCATGACATTGACTGGCTGTTCCATGATGCGTATCTCCTTGCTCAAATGGTCTTGATCTCGTCCAGGAAAATCTCCCGGCCGCCTTCTTCGCGGCTGCGAATGCCGGCGATGATGATTTTCATCAATTCTTCGGTCTCGGTGAAGGGGAAGGGCCGGACTCCGGTCCGCAGGTAATCGACGAAAGACTGCAACTGGGTTTTGAAGGCATAGAAGGAATCCGAGCTGGCGGCCTGCACGCTGCCGGCGGTGCCGCAGAGCTCGAGCAGGCCGAAGCCGCCGCCCATGTCGTAGGTGGCGATCACGTTGACGTCCGCACCGTTGGTGTGCTTCAGGTGAACGATATTCCGGTCCTTGCTGCCGGTATTCCGCACTGAGATGAAGCCCGGCCCGATGATCGGGTAGACCCCTTCCAAAGCATGGATGCCATAGCGCTCCCAGGACTTGCAGGTAGTGATGCTGGCGTAGCGGATCTGACCCAAATTGTTGGTCGAAATCCGATAAGGCAGGAATTCCTTGGTGTAGCGCATCGAGCTGGAAGACAGGATTTTAGCGCCGTTCCGGACCCAGCCGCAAAAAACTTTCAGGTCCGCCTCATTATCGACCATCGGCTTGTCGACAAAAACCGGCAGGCCGGCATCCACAAAAGGCCGGCAGCGCTCGACATGCTCCCAGCCTTTGTCGGTGGCGACAATGACCGCATCCACCTGGCCGATGACATCCTCGGCCCGTTCAACGACATTCGGCACCAATGAAGCCCGGGCGACCTTGAGCGCATCCTGCGGATCGTCCGCCCAGACATGAGTGATCCGGGC
Source organism: Bacillota bacterium (assembly GCA_023438965.1). Lineage (GTDB taxonomy): Bacteria > Bacillota > Clostridia > Saccharofermentanales > UBA5734 > UBA8949. The sequence goes on from JAEXPB010000434.1 coordinate 3,522, forward strand.
GCCCCGGATCTGCAGCGTTTCCCGGGGTTCCTTGGCCAGATAGACGGGGATGACCGGGAACGGGCAGTCCTTCATCGCTTCCGGATCGAAGCCGTTGAACATGGCGCTCCAGGAATAGGGATGGCCGTTGCCGTCGACCATGCCCAACATGGCGATGCGGATCGTTTCCCGGGTCACGATCGGCTGAGCAGCTTCGGCAGGATTTTGCTTCTTGCTTGACATAGGATCCTCCTTTACTCGACGGACTGGTTTAGCGGACCGTCCAGCCGCCGTCAACAATGATATTCTGGCCGGTCACGAAGCTCGCTGCGTCCGAGGCCAGGAAGGCGACGGCACCGGCAATTTCTTCCGGTAAACCAACC
>JAEXPB010000435.1 GCA_023438965.1 Bacillota bacterium
ATAGCCGGGCCGCGCGTCCTGGAGCACATGGTGGACACCGTGCTCTATTTCGAGGGTGAACGGCAGGAGAATTTCCGGTTTCTCCGTTCGGTCAAGAACCGCTTTGGCGCCACCGATGAACTGGGGATTTTTGTAATGACCGACCGCGGGCTGGCCGAAGTCGCCAACGCCTCGCAAGCCATGCTCAACGGCCGGCCGCTGCAGGTGGCCGGTTCGGTTGTAACGGCCTGCATGGAGGGTACGCGGCCGCTGCTGATCGAGATCCAGGCTCTCCTGAACGAATCGGCCTTTGGCTCGCCCCAACGGATGGCCCAGGGGCTGGACCGCAACCGGGTTTCCATGCTGCTGGCGGTCCTGGACAAGAATTTCCATTTCGGGTTGAATAATATGGACACGTATATCAATGTCGTCGGCGGTATCCGCCTGACGGAAACTGCCACCGACCTGGCGATTGTCGGAGCGGTCATTTCCAGCTTGAAAAACCGGCCGGTGCGGCCAAACAGCCTGTTGATCGGCGAGATTGGGCTGACCGGCGAGATCCGCGCCGTCGCCCAGGCGGACCGTCGGATCATGGAAGCCGGCCGGCTGGGTTTCACCAATTTCATCCTGCCCGGCAGTTGCCGGAATTATCTGGCCAAAGCCCGCCTGCCTGATTCATGCGATCTGTTTTACGTCGATAAAGTGAATGAGGCCTTCGATATTTTGTTTTGAATAGCTCTCACCAGGCCGCCGGTTCAACCGGACCGGCATCTGACAGGAGGTTTCCATGTCCAGTACGTTTAATCAGCCGCCTGCCGACGACGACCGTTCTGCAGTTCTGCCCGGTCCGGTCTACGCCGTCGTCCCGGCTGCCGGGACCGGTTCGCGGATGCAATTGCCGGAAAACAAACAATTCCTGATGCTGGGCCGCTACCCGGTCATCATCCGGACTCTGCGAGCCCTGGAAGCCAATCAGCGGATCAAAGGCTGCCTGGTGGTCGCCGCGCCTCCCGAGGTGCCGGCCATGCGCGAATTAATCGCCGCGAGCGGCCTGGAGCGGTGTCTGGGCGTCGCGGCCGGCGGGGCAACCCGGCAAGATTCCGTGGCCAATGGGCTGCGGGCTTTAGCTGTTTGCGGCTTGGATCTGGCGGATGCCCTGGTCCTCGTCCATGACGGCGCTCGCTGCTTCTTGCCGCCGGATGTCATCGACCGGGTCATTGACGGCATCATCCGGCACCAGGCATGCGGTGCCGCGGTTGCAGTCAAAGATACCATCAAGCTGGCCGGGGCCGGCGGATTGGTTGAACAAACCCTGGACCGCGCGCGGCTTTGGGCCATGCAGACGCCGCAGGGGGCATCTTACCGGTTGCTGAGCCAGGTTTACGATCAGGCGGCCGCTCAAGGCTGGCAGGCGACCGACGACCTGGCGCTGCTGGAAATGGCCGGCCAGCCGGTCTGGTTGGTTCCGGGCGATTACCGCAACATCAAGCTGACGACTCCGGAAGACCGGCTGCTGGGTGAGCAGCTGGCCTGGCTGGCCGACCGCGGCGCTGCCGGCGCGGTTGATGCAGCGGAAAACCGGGTTATCGATTCTCAGGGCGGCGTGCCGTAATCTGGCAAAAAACCTGCAGGCCCTCGCCGCGGCCAAAGGCCGTCAGGCCTTCGCCGCTGGTGGCGGTCAGGCCGACATCGGCATCGGTCAATCCGGCCAATTCCGCCAGACAGTGCCGGATGGCGGCGATATGGGCTTCCAGGCGCGGCCGTTTGCCCTCCACAGCTACTGATATGTGGCTCAGCTGCCAGCCGTCCAGAGTAGCCAGCGCCTCGCGCAGATAAACGACGCTGTCGGTGATCCCCTGCTGCAGGCAAAGCTGATCGGCCCGGGATCCCAGGATATTGACGCCGGATAATCCGGAAATGGCATTGGTCAGGGCATGCAAAACGACATCGGCGTCGCTGTTGCCCGCCAGTGGCAACTGACCCGCCAGGATCAGGCCACCCAGCACCAGCTGCCGCTGCGGATCAGCGGCCTGCTCCTCCGGCGTGCAGAACCGGTGGCTGTCCTGCCCGATCGCACTGGCATATTCCCATGCCGTTCCAGTCATCGCAGCCACCGGTTTACCTTTCATTTCCATCGTGCCTTCCCTCCGGCAGATGCTCAATCCTCGGCGATCGGCGCCTCGGCGCCCGCTTTCCGGCTGCCTTGCCGGATTTCCACCCGGCGGATTTTACCGCTGATCGTTTTCGGCAATTCGGGCACGAATTCCAGGAGCCGCGGGTATTTATAGGGTGCAGTATGGGTTTTCACGTATTCCTGCAATTCCTTGCGCAGACTGTCGCTGGCTTCATAGCCCCGAGCCAGGACCACCGTTGCCTTGACAACCTGGCCGCGAATCGGGTCCGGTTCACCGGTGATCGCGCATTCCAGGACCGCCGGATGTTCCATGAGGACGCTCTCGACCTCAAAGGGGCCGATCCGGTAGCCGGAACTCTTGATGATGTCGTCAAAGCGACCGACAAACCACAAATAGCCGTCTTCATCCTGCCAGGCCAGGTCGCCGGTATGGTAAACGCCATCATGCCAGACTTTTCGCGTCAGGTCAGGATCTTTATGATAACCGTTGAACATGCCGGGAATCTTGCGCTCACCCACCATCAGGCAGATCTCGCCGGACTGGCCTGGCTTGACCGGCTGGTCCTGATCGTCCAGCAGCTTGATATGATAGGCCGGCGAAGGCCGACCCATTGAACCGGGCTTGGTTTTCATCCAGTAATTGGTGACCACCGCCAGCGTCAATTCGGTCTGACCGTAACCTTCCTTCAATTCGAGGCCGGTGGCCTTGAGGAATTGTTCGTAGACTTCCGGATTCAGGGCTTCGCCGGCAATCGTGCAATGCTGCAGGTGCGACAGGTCATATTTGGTCAGGTCCTCTTTAATCAGAAACCGGTAAATCGTCGGCGGCGCGCAGAAAGTCGTCACCTGGTCATTTTGGATCTTCTCCAGGAGCACGGCCGCCGAGAAGCGGTCATAATCGAAGACATAGATGCCTGCTTCCATCAGCCACTGGCCGTAGAGCTTGCCCCACACTGATTTGGCCCAGCCGGTCTCGGCGACAGTCAGATGCAGGCCATCGGGATCGACTTTATGCCAGTATTTGGCGGTCGGGATATGACCGATCGGATAGGTGAAGTCATGGCAGACCATCTTGGGCATGCCGGTTGTTCCGGACGTAAAGTAGAGGAGCATCATGTCCGTGTTCACCGGGGCGTCGGCGCCAGTTGGCCGGATAAAAGGCGGTGCCGACGCCAGACCGTCTTCAAAAAACTGCCAGCCCGGCTTGGCCTGGCGGACCATGATCTTTTTCATCGGCTGTCCGTATTCCGCGATGGCTTGTTCGACATAATGGGAAATTTCGCCGTCCGGCGTACAGACTACCGCGCTGATTCCGGCAGCTTTGAAGCGGTAGACCAGGTCTTTGGCTAATAGCTGGTTGGTCGCCGGGATACCGACCGCGCCTATTTTGTGCAGCGCCAGGATGGCATACCAGAATTGGTAATGGCGCTTCAGGATCAACATGACCTTGTCGCCCTTGCGGATGCCGATCTGCTGGAAATAAGCGGCGCATTCATCGCTGCGCCGTTTGAAGTCGCCAAAGGTCAGGGTCAGCCTGTCGCCGGCCTCGTTGCCCCACTGCATGGCCCGGCGGTCCGGTGTCTGCAGCGCCAACTCGTCGACAACGTCATAAGCAAAATTGAACTGTGGCGGTACAATCAGCTCGTAGTCGGTGATTTCGCCCTGCCCGCTGATGGTTTCACGCAGGTATTTCTGGTGCAGATTCAGCATTTACTTATCCTCCCCGAGGTTTTCGCCGATGACGATGGCCAGGAACTGGCAGGGCATGCCGCCGATAGCCACCATGCCGTGCGGACGGCCAGAGTCGTAATAAATCGTGTCGCCGGCCTGCATGATCTCCTCATGGTCGCCGATGCGCACCCGCAGCGTTCCGGTGAGGATATAATCCATTTCCTGGCCGGCATGGGTGCTCATGCTGAGCACACACTGCTCATTGCCTGCTTCATACGGCGCGGTCACCTGGAACGGTTCGGCAGCCCGTTCACGAAAGGAGGCCGCCAGATTCAGGTAGCGGAATCCCGCCCGACGCTCGATCGGCAGACCTTCGCCCTTGCGAACCAGCGTGTAGCCGGACAAATGCGGTGATTCGCCGGTAATCAATTCGGTCAGGTCCAAACCAAAGCGATGGGCGGCCTTGTAGAGAAATGTAAAACTGAAATCTTTCTGGCCGGCTTCGACGGCCAGATATTCCGTGACTGATACACCGGTCACAGCGGCCATCTCGATGGCGGAAATTTCCAGAATATCCCGCATGCCGCGCAGTCTCTCGCCAATGTCCTTAATGACGTCTTCCATAAGTTGCCTCCTGTTGCCCATGATTTGGTTTACGAAAGCCTATGCGTAATCATGCCCCGTTTGGAGCATGCCAATAGAACCCGATATAGCTAATCTAGCGCATCTGGTCTGCTCTGGCAAGCGATTCCGCTTGAATGGCAGAATAAGTTCAGTTTTCTGATCAGGGTATGCCGAACTCCGAATCAGACCCGTTCAGGGCGCATCGAGGTAAGGTGCAAGCAATTCATCCAGCCGGACTTGCCATTCCGTGTCGTATCCGACCAGCGAGCGTTTAAGGGAGGCGCCCACCACCACAGTGAATTGCGGCAGCTCTTCCACCTTGAACGAGTCAGCCAGGGATTCTTCCTTCCGGGCATCAATCCAGACAATTTGCAGTTTGTCACGCCGATCGTCGGCCATCTGCGCCAGGTGGGGGATGATCAGGCTGTTGACCGGCGACAGCGAGTCATAAAATACCACCAGAACCGGCGTTGTGCTTTGAGCCAGGAAGGCGCCCAACCGGTTGACCTGACGGTAGACAACGCCGCTGATGCCTTCAGACTGGGCTTCGAATCGCATCAGAGCCACAGTGGCCCGGTCATCAACCGCACCGATGACCGGTTTTTCACCGCAGCCGGCAGCCAGGACCGGACTGGCCAGCAGAATGACCAGTCCGGCCAGCGCCGCCAGTCGACGGATCAGCGGCCATTTCATACGGGCTTGCGGGCCAATACGGCCTGGATCGCCGCCACAGAACCTTGCATCAGATTCTGGTCATAGTCTTCCAATTTGCCGGAATCACATAATTGGACCAGGTTAGGATCAACCGGCAGACGGTCCAGCAGAGGAACATTCATTTCTGCCGCCGCCCCGGCGGTATGGCCCGGGCCAAACAACTCGATTTCCCGGCCACAGTCCGGGCATCGTACCAGACTCATATTCTCAACAAAGCCCAGGATCTTTACGCCCATCATCAAGGCCATGTTCCGGGCTTTGCGGACAATCAGCGAGACCAGGTCCTGCGGGGTGGACACCACAATGATGCCATCCAGCGGAATCGACTGGAACACAGTCAGCGGCACATCGCCGGTACCCGGCGGCATGTCGATCAACAAGACATCCAGACCATCCCAGATCACATCCGTCCAAAACTGCCTGACGACACCGGAAATGACGGGTCCGCGCCAAACTACCGGTGCTTCGGGATTGTCCAGCATCAGGTTGACCGATACAACCTGGATGCCTTGATGCGTTTGCGCCGGAAAAATGCCTTCTTCCGATCCGGACAGTTTGCCGCGCAGGCCAAAGGCTTTCGGGATTGATGGGCCAGTGATGTCAGCGTCCATGATGCCGATCGTCAAGCCCTGGCGCGCGAGTTCCAGTGCCAGCAGCGAGGTGACCATCGACTTGCCGACGCCGCCCTTGCCGCTGCAAATGCCGATCACCGAACGCACGCTGGCCAAGGTATGAGGCT
>JAEXPB010000478.1 GCA_023438965.1 Bacillota bacterium
GGCCCGCAGGAAAAGCTGATCATTGACCGCCCGGGTAAAATTCGCCAGGCCGATCCATTCACTGCCCAGGATGCCGCGGGCAATGCGGAAATCTTTAAACGCGATGATGACACCATAAATGGGTACATAGGAGAAGATAATCTGGTGAATTACCGGTATGACCAGCAACCAATACAAGTACTTATATCGTTTCAACTTGTTTCGGCGTGATCGCTTGCGGTTCAGCTCCAGTGTGCAGTCCTTCATGGGAACCTCCGGTTCAGTCAGTTTACAGGCCAGATTATACAGCGATTTGACAAGAATGATGTTCACTGGCTTAATGTACATTGTGTAATCTGATAAGGTCGCAACTTTTTCGGTTTCCACTGTTTTCTGCCTGTGATATAAATAGATCCGGGAGGGGTTACCCATGAAGCTGCTCATTGTTGATGACGAAAAGCTGGTCTGCGAAAAAATGCGCACGATCCTGCCCTGGCCGGACTTTGGTTTTACCACTATTCTGTGCACGCCGGACAGCTTGAAAGCTTTCGATCTGATCGACCAGCACACACCAGAACTAATTATCACGGATATTGCCATGCCGGTAAAAAACGGCCTGGAAATCGTGGAGTACGTGCGACGCCGGAAGCTGAAAACCCATATTATCCTGATCAGCGCTTATGACGCATTCGATTATGCCCATCGGGCGATCAACCTGGGTGTGCAGGCCTATCTGCTCAAGCCGATCAGCGTCGATCTGCTGCGGGAAAAGGTGACGCAGATCCTGGCGCTGTCACCGGATGCGCCTCCGGTGCCGGCGCCGGTTGTCGACAAGAAGGAGCAGCTCCGCCTGGCCATCGATGAATACCTGCAACGTAATTTAAACGAAAAGATCACCCTGGCCGAGATGGCCCGCGCTTTTTATTTCACGCCGCCCTACTTTTCCCATCTTTTCACCCAACTATACGGTCTGTCTTTCACAGACTACCTCACCAAGCTCAAGATCGACCGCTCTTTGAAATACCTGGCCGACTCCCGGTATAAAGTCACCCAGATCGCCGAGATGCTGGGCTTTGCCGATTACCGCTACTTCATCCGGATTTTTGAAAAGTATAACGGCTGTTCTCCCCTGCAATACCGGAAGAACCACGCCCAGACTATTGAGTAGGCCGCCAGGCATGAACGGTCGGCGGCGCGTTTCGATCAATCTCATCCTGCTGGCGATATCGCTGGCTATGACGCTGGTCATGGCCTCCGGCTTTTATCTGCTGATTCAAGAGTTTTTCACCGCCAACATGAGTACGATCGAAAAAAACATCCAGGCCAATGAAACGCAATACTGGGTCCATTATATCGAAAAGACTTACCAGTACACGCTGGATAATTTGATTTCGATCCAAAATGACCGGGATCTGGTCCATGACATCCAGACCTATATCCAATCGACGTCGATAGTCAATAAGGTTCGCCAGCAGGATGTCATCGGTTCCAAGCTGACCGCGATCAGCCAGCGATTCGAGGGCATTTCCGGCATCACGCTTGTGATGGCCGACGGCAGCCAGATCAGCGGATTTGAGATGATGATCGCCTCGGACAATCTGGCGGATTTGCTGCAAAAAGGGCAAGCCAATCAAAACAGCTTGTTTGCTTCGACGGTCGGCGATGGCCCAGGCCAACCCGACCTTCTGGCCAGTCATGATTCATTCACCTATCTGACGGTCAATCTTTTTGACGGTGCCGATTATGTGGCCAGCGCCTTCATCTTCATGAAAGACAACAATTTCTGGGGCAAGCTGTATCAGACCACGCGAATCCGGATTGTGGACGGCAACGGCAGCCAGATCCTGAACACCTTCACCGGTGAAAGCACTGTTGATGAAGCAGATCGCAGTTTCATCGAGCTGCCCAATGGCTGGCAACTATCGATCGAAGCCAGCTCGAGCAATCTGAAAACGCTCAATCAGACCTTGATCCTGTACCTGGGCGTCGCTATCCTGATCTTCACACTTGTTTCCTTCGGCATCACACTGGTCTGGTTCCGCAAGCCGTTCTCGATGATCGGCGAGTTCAAGCGCTTTATCGAGGGTTACAGTCCGGAGCAAAGAAAGCACGAGCGTTTCCCGGTACATCAGGACAACATCCGCCGGCGGCTGATCCAATTTTACATCCTGTCGGTCATCCTGCCTTCCCTGGTACTGTTCATTGCCTGCTCGTTCTGGTATAACGGTCAGATCGAGGGTATGATTATTGAGAAGTATGCCAACATGGTCAACACCTCCGCCGGCAATGTCGAAAAAGTCATCGACCGGAAAAGAACCGTCCTGAAAAGCCTGCTCTACGATTATGATTTCCAGACCTACATTTTTGATCGCGACACCTTTATCGCCCAGCATGATGCCGGCTATATCCGGGAAGTCTTCTTCAAATATGCGGAACTGGGCCTGCAAGACTGCGACATCACCGTCTTTGACAATAAATACGCCTTGATTTATGCCAGCTCCAGCAGCGGTCAACCCGAAACAAGCCCTATGACCGGGCTTTCCGGTGATTCCGCCAACCGGTTGTACCGGGATGAATTCGGCCAGGTCAAACTGTCGATGAATATGGATTTCGGCGACATTTATGCCAACCGCGTCCAATACCGTTACCATGGCCGGATCGACATTCCGCTCTCCGAACTGTACGAATACTACAGCAACCTGAACAGCGCCAACTCCCGGATCTTCGTGTTCGACCGGTCGAATGCGGCTGGCTCGGCGCCGGCAGACAGCGCGGTGACGAGCCTGATCGACGGCAGCGCCGATTCCGGGGTGCATAAGGATGATCCGGCAGACACCACGGTTTTCTATACCCGGATCGGCGGCACCCCCTGGTACCTGACGCTGATCTACGACTTCGGTTTCCTCTCCCGCGAAGTCCGCGCTTACATCAATTCCTTCATCAGCATCTTCCTGATCATCATCCTGCTCTCGCTGATCCTGGTCTATTTCCTGGCCGATGTGATTCGCAAGCCGTTGGCCAGGCTGGGCGCCTCGCTCCGGAAATACAACGCGTTCGCGGAGAATCCCTACGTCCAGACTGCCAGCCCGATCAAAGAGGTGGCCGACATGACCGAGCAATTCAACGATCTGCTCGATCGGATTGATGAGCTGTACGA
>JAEXPB010000020.1 GCA_023438965.1 Bacillota bacterium
ATGTAGGAGACGGCATCCCCTGGCGTCAGCTCGAGACCAAGGTAAATCAGAAAGGAGATGACCAAAGCCATCGGAATCATGGCCAGGATCTTTTTCAGGGTAAATTTCAGCATGCAATCCCCTCCAGTGGGTTGGTTCCCGATAGCGGAGGAAGGACCGGCGGGCAACCGGACCTTCCCCCTGTTCTATGGCTTCCGTATGATCTGGCTGATTACTTGATGCTCCAATTCTGGATATTCCAATTATAGCAGAATTGCGGATTGCCTTTCTTGATGTCGCCAACTTTGCTGCTGGTGATCATGAAAATCGGCTGGTAGTACAGGGCCATGGTGAACATGGATTCATTTTCATACTGGCTCAGTTTCTTGAATGCATCGATCTGGGCATTGACGTCCGCCGAGGCATTGGTCGCATTGATCAGGGCGTTGAGCTTGTCATCCTGCGGGGTGTGCGAGTTGGCCGAGCTGCCGGTGAGGTAGCGGTTGTAGTACTCATGGAGGGAAAGGGCGGCGTTGGCGGCATAGGCCATGTCCCAGTCGACCGCGGACGGTCCCTTGACCTGGTCGGCCGGGGCCTTCCAGAGGATGGTGGCCAGGTCACCTTCGACCAGCTTGAATTCCATCGTGATGCCAACAGCCTTGAGGTAGGCCTGGATTGCGGTCATCAGGTCCACGGTGGCCTGATCGGTGTAGTAGTAGACGACTTTGAGGACGGTCTTGGAATCCCACTTGGCATCAGCCAGCAGCTGTTTGGCCTTGTTGGTGTCATAATTGTAGGGGTTCAGGCCGGTGGCCTTGTCGCTGGCGCCCGGAATCAGGACATCGGCCGGGATGGCGGCGCCCTTGAAGAGGCCGGCGCATATGGACTTCATGTCAATGGCATAGCGGATGGCCTGGCGGACGCGGACATCCGCGAGCGGCGACGGTTTGCCGTCAGCCTTGGCGAACTTGTTGAGGTAGAACAGCCGGGTGTAGCGGACATTGACCGGTGTGACCGTGACGTTGGCGACGCCCTGGAGGCTCTGCAGGTCGGCGACATTCTTCGTGTAACCGTAATCGAGCTGGCCGGATTTGACGCGGGTTACCAGGTTGGCTTCGCTGTCGCCGGCGCTGGGCAGCAGCTGGATCGAGAACTTGGCCACACCATTGTAGTATTTGTCGAAGGGCTTCAGGGTCGTGAAGTTCTTCATCTGCACATCAGCCGCATAGAACGGTCCCGAGCCGATCGGCTTCTGGAAGTAGGAGGCCTGCTGCAGCTTCAGCGGATCGACATCGGCCAGGTACTTTTTCGGCAGCGGGGCGAACTGCGTGAAGGTCAGCAGCGCATCGGGGGCAATGGAATCGAAGGTGATGGTGATCTTGCTGCCATCGATCTTGATGCCGCTGAAGGTGGCGGCCTTGCCGCCGTCACTGCCGGCAATGGCCTTGAAGGTCGCCGCGAAGACAGTATTCAGCACGGCCGTTTTGGAAGCATATTCAATGCTCCACTTGATATCCTCCGGTGTGATTTTGGCGCCGTCGTGCCAGTAGGCGTTGTCACGCAGGGTGAAGGTCAAGGTCTTGCCATCGGCACTGTAGTCATAGGTCGCCAGCGCGTCCGGATCGTTCTTGATCGGATTCAGGTTCTCATCCGCGACGATCAGATGAGCATAAAGGACCTTGTTGTACATATAGGTACCGGGGTTCAGCCACGGCGTCTCGAAGAACTCGGAAGGACCGCCATTGCTGTAGATGACTTTGTCGCCGCCGGCTGAAGCCGTGGTCGCAGCGGCCGTTGTGCCGGACGCCGGGGCGGTGGTTGCGGTGGTCGGATTTCCACCGCAGGCTGCGAGCACCAGGCTCAGAATCAGGGTCAGACAAAGGACGAGAATGGAATGTCGACGATGTTTCATGGGATTTACCTGCCTCCTTGAAATTTGACTGCTTATACAGTACTTGCCAATGAAGATAATTGACCGGTTGATGTTGATCAGATGAAATGATCGGTTAATCCTATAATAGAACAAATAAAAAATATTTTCAATATATCAAGATTACTAAAAAATACATTTTTTATTTGGGCAAAAGCACGAAATTTCTTTTTTTTGTTAGAACGCCTTGCATTTAGTCGCAGTTTGGAGCTAATATTTGATTGTAGTAAACAATATAAAAGAAAATCCTTCCAAAATCAAGCTTGAATACAAAAAAGTGGAGTGCTGAACATGATCAAGGATAACCAGAAAACCATTGACAGACTGCGCGGAGGCTTGATTGTCTCCTGCCAGGCATTGCCGGACGAGCCGCTGCATAGTTCATTCATCATGTCCCGGATGGCCTATGCGGCTTATCTGGGCGGCGCCGTCGGCATCCGGGCGAATACAATCGCCGACATTGCGGAGATCCGCAAGACCGTTGACTTGCCGATCATCGGCATTATCAAAAAGGTCTATCCGGATTGCCCCGATGTCTATATCACCCCAACGATGACTGAAATCGACCTTCTGACCGAAGCCGGAGTGGAAATCATCGCCCTGGACGCCACCTTCCGCCCTCATCCCGGCGGCGTTACGGTGCAGGAACTGTTTCGTCAAGCCCGGTCGAAGTATCCGGACCAGCTCTTCATGGCGGACTGCTCAAGTGTTGAGGAAGGCATGACGGCGGCAGCCATCGGCTTTGATCTGATCGGCACAACCCTGGCCGGTTACACGACTTACACTCAAGGCTGCGCCCTGCCGCCTTTCGCCATGATTGACGAACTGGTCAGGCATTGCGGCAAACCGGTGATCGCCGAGGGCAACATCACAACACCCGAGCATTTCCGCCAGGCCATGGATCTTGGCGTTCTGACCACGGTCGTCGGTTCCGCAATTACCCGGCCAATGGAAATCACCCGGCGGTTTGTGGCAGCCCTGAAAGACAAAGCTCCGAAAGGCAGCACACCTTGAGGAGTAATCCGCCCCCCAACCGGCACATTGCCATTCAAAAGCTCGGTAGAGCTGGAAAGCAGGATAGGATGAACAAATTAGCAAAGTACTCGGGCGTATTTCCGGCCTTTTATGCCTGTTATGATGAGCAGGGCAATATCAGCAGCGAGCGTGTCCGCGACCTGACCCGTTATCTGATCGGTAAAGGCGTCCACGGTCTTTATGTTGGCGGCTCGTCCGGTGAATGCATTTATCAGGGCGTCGCGGAGCGGAAGCTGGTTCTGGAGGCGGTCATGAGCGAAGCCCGCGGCAAGGTGGTCGTCATCGCCCATGTCGCCTGCAATAACACCCGCGACAGCCAGGAACTGGCCGCCCACGCCGAAAGCCTCGCGGTTGATGCAATCGCCGCCATTCCGCCGATTTACTTCCATCTGCCGGACCATGGCATCGCCGCTTACTGGAATGCCATATCCGCAGCCGCACCCAACACGGATTTTATCATATACAACATTCCCCAGTTGGCCGGCGTCGCCCTGACCGTGCCGCTGCTCAAGGAAATGATGGCCAATCCGCAGGTTGTCGGCGTTAAAAATTCGTCGATGGCCGTACTCGACATAGCCCTGTGGCGGGAAACAGGCGGTGCCGGCTTCGCTGTCTTCAACGGTCCGGACGAGCAGTTCCTTTCCGGACTGGCGGCCGGTGCCCAGGGCGGCATCGGTGGAACATACGGGGTCATGCCCGAATTGTTCCTCAAGACCTATAGCCTGTTCGGCACCGGACGAATGGAAGAAGCCGGTCAGATCCAGGCGGAAATCACGCGGATCATCCTGAACATGTGCGCCGCCAAGGGCAATCTCTACGCCGTCATGAAGGCAATCCTGCGCCTGCAGGGTGTCGATATCGGCGACGTGCGCGCCCCTCTGCCGTCTTTGTTCCCGCAGGACCGGAAAATCGTGCAGGATTGCGCCGCTCAGATTGCCGCCGCGATCGGCAAATATTGCTGAGCATTACGCCAGCCACTAGAACAGCTTGTCGGACACGCTATCCGTGGTTAGCGTGCGGTTGAGTTTCGACAGTTCGCGGGTTTGCTCGTAATATTCGCTATAGAGGACATCGAGCAGGAATAGCTGGGCAATCTTCGATGACAGCGAACCGCTCTGGTAGGGCCCTTCATTGGCGCCGCAAAGCAAGGTCAGATCAGAATGCAACGTCAGGGGCGACTTGACGAAACGGGTGATGCTGATCACCCGGGCGCCACGCTTTTTGGCCAGCCTGGCAATGTCGACGGTGTCCTTGGTCGAGCCGGAATAGGAGATGAGGATGGCCAGGTCCTTTTTGCCCATCAGCGAAGCGGCCATCGATTGCAGGTGGGCGTCAATGGTCATGCAGACCTTGGGCATGATGCGCATGAACTTGTTGTAGCCGTCCATCGCCGTGATCATGGAGGCGCCGACCCCGAAGAACATAATCCGCTCTGCCTCAATCATCCATTGCACAGCGGTCTGGACTTGCTGTTCCGTAATCAGCGCGCTGGTCTCTTTCAGCGCACCGACGCTAAGGTTGAAAA
>JAEXPB010000065.1 GCA_023438965.1 Bacillota bacterium
GTTCAGGCCGCCGACATTCTCGCCCTTGGCAAAATGCAGGCTGTACTTGAAGCCGTCGCGGCAGACCGTCACATCGAAGTACTCGGAGGCATATTGTGTGGCGCAGGCGCCGAGTCCGTTCAGGCCAAGGCTGTATTCATAGGAATCGCCGGCGTTGTTGTTGTACTTGCCGCCGGCGTAAAGCTCGCAGTAGACCAGCTCCCAGTTGAAGCGGCCCTCCTTCTGGTTGAAGTCCAGCGGAATGCCGCGGCCGTAATCCTTGACCTCGATCGAGCCGTCCCGGAAACGGGTGACTTCGATCTGGCTGCCGTAACCTTCGCGGGCTTCGTCGATGGAATTGGACAGTATTTCGAAAAAGGAATGCTGGCAGCCTTCCAGGTCATCCGAACCGAAGATGACGCCCGGACGCAGGCGTACCCGGTCGGCCCCCTTGAGCGAGGAGATGCTTTCATTGTCGTAGGTTTTGCCTTTGGCCATACATTCACTCCCGTGTCCGTTTATCTGGCGGTCGTTGCGGTTCGGGCCGGAGCATAACGACCGGACCCTTCCCCATTATACCATTCCATTTCCATAATAAGAAAACCGTTCGGATGAACGGTTTTCTGGCGAGCCTAGCAGGACTCGAACCTGCGACCCACAGCTTAGAAGGCTGTTGCTCTATCCAACTGAGCTATAGACCCAGGATGACCTGCTCATTATAACTGAACAGGCGCCGGCTGGCAATAAAAGGGCGGCAGTTCAGCCGCCACAGGCTTGCATGGAGCGGGTGATGGGAATCGAACCCACGCAATCAGCTTGGAAGGCTGAGGTTCTGCCATTGAACTACACCCGCAGGTTCTCGCCTGCCTGCTGATTTTACCGCACAGCCGCAGATTTGTCCAGCCGGTCTTTTGACAATTCGCTGCACCGTGGTAAAATGTGAAAATCAACGACTGCGGAGGAGCATGCCATGAGGCCTGCCGGCGATATCCTGAAAACGGGGCTGATCCTGACTGACGGCGCCATGGGAACCTATTTTTCCCGGCTCAACGACAGCCTGGCTATCAGCTGTGAAATGGCCAACCTGTCGCATCCCGGTCTGATCCGGCAGATCCATCAGGAATACCTGGCCGCCGGCGCCCGTCTGCTGCGGACGAATACGTTTGCCGCCGCCGCGCAGGTCGGTCCGAACGACCCGGCCAAGCTTTCGGAAATCATTCGCACCGGCTATGCCCTGGCGACGGCGTGCGCCGGTGACCTGGCCTGGGTTGCCGCCGACTTCGGACCAGTATACAATCTGGAGCCGGAAGAAGGTCAGGCCGCGCAACAGATCGTCCTCGACACTTTCCTTGAGCTGGCAGCCGACCTGTTCATTTTCGAGACTTTCGCCGATCCGGCCGAATTCCTGCCTTTGTGCCGGCAAATCCGGGCCAAATCGCCGACAGCCCTGATCATCGCATCCTTCACGCTATCGGCCGACGGCTACACCCGCAAAGGCTTGTCCCTGAACCAGCTGGCAAGTGTCCTGGAAGCTACTGACCTTGTCGACATCTGGGGGCTGAACTGCGGCATCGGCCCGACACATCTGGCCAGCCAGGTCCGCAACCTGCCCGAAACCGGCAAGCCATTGTCCCTGATGCCCAACAGCGGCTATCCGCGCTGGGAGAATCAGCGTCTGATCTTCGGCTCTTCGCCGGAATATTTTGCCAACGCCAGCCTCGATCTGGCCTATGGCCGCACGAAATTGCTCGGTGGCTGCTGCGGTACGACGCCCGGGCATATTCAAGCCCTGCGCCAGGCCCTGGCCCAGTTCACCGGCCGCCAGCCGGCGCTGGGCGCCGCCGGGGCGGCAGTCCGTACCGGCCAGCCGGCCGTCATCCGGAACAGCTTTGCCACCAAGCTGGACCAGGGCCGCTTCGTTGTGGTTTGCGAACTGGATCCGCCCAAGACCAGCCAGATGGAACCGACAATCGCCGCCGCCCGGCAATTGCAGCTGGCCGGCATCGATGCCCTGACCCTGGCTGATTCGCCGCTGGCGCGGGTCAAGATGGATTCCGTCAGCTGCGCCGCGCGCCTGCATCGGGAGACCGGGCTGCCGGTCCTGCCCCATCTCTGCTGCCGGGACCGCAACGCCAACGCCCTGCGCAGCAGCCTGCTGGCCGCCCACAGCGAAGGCATCCGCCAGGTGCTGGCGGTAACCGGCGACGGCATTCCGGAATCCGAGCGCGGTTTCGTCAAGCCGGTGTTCAACCTGAACAGCCTCGGCTTGCTGCAGCTGATCCGCCAGATGAACCAGGATGTATTCGCCGACGATCCCTTCCTGACCGCGGCGGCGCTGGATCCCGGCATCGCCAATCCTGCGGCGGAGCTGGCCCGGGTGCTGCGCAAGCAGGAACAGGGCGCCGCGCTGATCCTGACCCAACCGCTTTTCGATGCCGCCGGACTGCCCCTGATCCGGCAGGTCCGGGCTGCCGGACTCAAGGTCCTGATCGGCCTGATGCCGCTGGTCAGCTACCGCAATGCCCGATACCTGAGCCAGGAGATGCCGGGCATGCGCATACCGCCGGCCGTTCTCGACTGCTTCAATCCCGAACAGACGAAGGAAGAGGCGGTTGCCGCCGGCATACGCATCGCCTGCGACATGGCTCGGATTGCCCGGCCGGACGCCGACGGCTTCTACCTGATCGCGCCTTTCAATCGCGCCGACATCATCGTGCGCCTGGTCAGCGACTTGCGCCGGCTGGGCCTGATCGAATAACGGCTGCCGGCCAAGGAGGTTCCCATGATCATCATTGCCGAAAACCTGAACAGCTCGATACCCCAAGTCCATAAAGCCCTGGCCGACCATGATGCAGCCTGGATCCGTGATTGCGCCGTCCGGCTGGCCGCCAGCCGGGCTGACTACCTCGATGTCAATGCCGGCACCTTTCACGGCCAGGAAGCCGAACAGCTGCGTTT
>JAEXPB010000088.1 GCA_023438965.1 Bacillota bacterium
AAGATTGGGGCGCCGGCTTCTTTCCGGCGGTCGCGGATGATCATCTCCAGGAAACGGACGTAATATTTCGTGAGCGGCAGGAAGATCACCGCGGACAGGACATTGAAAACCGTATGTGAGTTGGCGATCTGGACGGTGATATCCGAGGTGTTCATGAAAGCGGTGGTGACAATTTGGATCAGCTTGACAAACCAGGGCAGCAGCAGCCAGGCCAGCAGCACGCCGATGATGTTGTACAGCGTATGCGCCCAGGCGGCCCGGCGGGCGTTGACATTCGCTTTGAGACTGGCTAGCTGGGCCGTGACGCAAGTGCCGATATTGTCGCCGAACATGATGCAGATTGCGGTCTGCAAGGCGGTCGTCGGATCTGAACCGAGCAGTCCGGCCTGGCCGAGGATCATGACAAAGGCGACCGTTGCGCTGCTGCTGTGGATGAGGGCGGTAACCATGGCGCCCAGCAGGATCGCCACGATCGGAATCGTGGCATAGGTGTCGAAGAAGTGCTTGACCATCGTATTGCCGGCAATGAAGTCCTTGCCGCTGTTCAGCAGCGCCAGGCCCTCGAACATCAGGCCGAAGCCCATGATCGCCGATCCAGCGCTTTTCAGGGAAGGCTTCCTGGCCATGTATTCGATCAGGAAACCGATGCCCAGCACCGGCAGGGCATATGTTGTCAGCTTGAAGGAATAACTGGCGGCGAAAATCTGGGCGGTGATCGTCGTGCCGATATTGGCGCCGTAAATGATGCCGATCGCCTGCGACAGCTTCATCAGGCCGGAATTGACGAAACCGACGGTCAGCACGGTGATGGCCGTGCTGCTCTGGACAATGGCCGTGAGGATCGTCCCGACGGCGAAGGCGCTCATCAGCCGGCCGGTCAGGACCGACAGGATCTTCTTCATCACATTGCCGGAGGCCTTTTCCAGGCCGTCGCCCAGCTTGTCCACACCGTACATCAGGAGGGCGGTGCCGCCAATCAGGTTAAAAATGAACTGGGTTTGTGCATTCATGATTTGCCTCCGATTAATAGTTGTCAGGGGCGGCTCGATAATCGCGCCGAGTCTTGCCGGCTGGTGCGCAAGCCTTGAAAATTATAAATGGCCGCCGTAAAAACTGAAAGTCCGGTGATGTAAAATCGGTGTTATTTTATGGCGGCAGGGTGCGGTTGAGGCGGCCGTCCCGCCTGATCAGGCAATAACAAGGCCGAAATAGTACTGGTAAATATTGGTATAGCCATCTTCTTGAAATTGCAGGACCAGGCTGACCAGGTAGCGGCCCGGTGCCAGTCCGCGCAGCAAACGGCCGGAGACAGGTTGGGGCGCCGCAGGTCCATCTTCGTGCAGGCTGGCGGCAACCTGGCCGGAATTATCATACAACTCGTAGTTGCCGCCGGTGATCTCCCGTCCGTCGACCCAGGTCGTGAATGCGGTGCCGCCAGTCCGGGCTTGCGGATCGATCTCCAGCCAGGATACCTGGTCGGATGATTCAGGCCGGGCGAGATGAACCGAGTCGACACAGACGGTTTGGCCATTGATCACCGTTGTCGAGGACCAAATGGCCCCGAGGGCCGTGATCGACTGTGTTCCGGAATGGACAATCAGGTTATGGGTAGCGAAAGGTTTGGTTAATAACGGCAGTGACGGGCCGCGATTAATCCAGAGGCCGAGTGGCCAGGCCGCCCGGGCAGCCAGCACTGCGAGCAGGATAATCGCCGGCAGGATGATCAGCGGGAGCCGGCGGCCAGGATGCTTGAAAGACCAGTATTGCGCAGTCTTCATCGGTCTGCCTCCTTGAGCTGATTGCAGGCCATAAGTTATCTGGCTAATAAGTGGAGTCACTTATCTTTCAGCCATTGCCTATCCGTCTGATCTTTACCGGCTTGGTCCGGTCAATCCTTTGGCCAATCCGGCTGGACATAGGGCACCCGCTGCATGAAGATGCTCTCAACCCGTTCCACGATCGGGCCGCCATCCGCATGGGAAGCGTCAAAGGCGGCCTGCCAGGCCGGGTCCGCGCGAAAAGCGTCAAAGGCGCGATCCCGCTGCTGGCGATCGGCGAATTCGCAGATATAGTAAATCGTCTCCTCATCGCCGGCATTGGTGAAAAAATCACAAACCTTGATCCCATGTTTCTTGAACAAATCCAGGGTGACGGAACTGAAGCGCTTGTGGATGGCTGGCAGGCGGCCTGGATACATGTGATAAATCCGCAATTCGTACAACATGGTCTACCTCCGTATAAAACCGCTTAATTAAGCTGATTATAGCAGATTTGCCAGCCAGATGCGGAAATCGTTCGCGGCTTGCTCGGCGAAGCATTCGATAAAATCATGGCCGAAAACCGGTGACGGCCCGATGTCATTCTCCTGATGCCAAGCCCCGTTCCGCTGAATCAGCCGGGCAATCGCCGGCGGCGGGAAGTCGGCATGACCGTCGTATTGGTCTGCCGGCACGGCTGCCATATCCTGCCAGGCTTTGGCACTCCAGTCGATGTGGTGAAAGGCCCAGGCGCTGGCCAGCGCAATCTCGTGCCGGTAATCGATAAACCAGTTTTCGCCGCAATAAGCAGACATATATTGATATTGCGGGCCGATGTCCCATTGATAATCCAGGAAGAGGTGCAGCAGCAAACCCAGCTGGAAATCGTTCCGGCAATCGGCAGCCAGCGCCAATTGCCGCAGGGCGGCCGGCCGATCGGCCCGGTCGCGCAAATGCGTCCGGTCTTTTTGCGAGCGTTCGCCGACACAGTCCGGCGCGATGCTGCCGACCAGGAACAGCGGTGAAGCCTGGGGATTGAATTGACGGGCAGTCATAAGATGTAACATGAGGCAGGGCATGGTTCAACCTGATTTCCTGGTATTTTGATTCCGCCTGCATTCTACCTGAAATCAGGGGACGGCGTCAACCGTCTCTCTGGCGTAAATAAGTAGGAAGAATTCAGCTAAACCTGTATAATGGGAGCAAATTCGATTCGGCGAACCGGAACAGAGGTGTGCCCGCCATGATGGAAAACCGCAGTCTATACCAACGATATTCGCCCGCTTATTCAGCGGATAACCGGAGTCTGCCTGACGGACCAGACCAGTCCGCAACTTGCTGGTTCATCTTCCAGCAGGACCGCCTGCTGACCAAAGCGGCGCCGAACGGACCGGATCTGCCGGATCAGAGCATCCTGGACCTGCTGCCGGAAAATGCCGCGGCACACCGGCATTATCTGGGACGGCTTTGCGGCCAGGACTGTTTTTGCCTGGCCGTGGATGGCGCCGTGGACCTGCCGGACGGCTGGTCTTTTCAGCAGCTCCGGTCCCTGGGCGAGAATCTCGACAACGATCTTTTCCTGCTCGCCGGCCGGGCCAGCCAGATCCTCCACTGGGACCGGCTGAGCCGTTTCTGCGGCCGCTGCGGCGCGCCTACCCGGCTCAAGGACGACGAGCGGGCCAAACAGTGCGACCGCTGCGGCAATGTCCTCTACCCGCGCATATCTCCGGCGATCATCATTGCCATCACCCGCGGCGACCAGATTCTGCTTGCGCACAACAAGAATTTCCGCGGCGGCATGTATAGCCTGATCGCCGGATTCATGGAACCGGGCGAGAATTTCGAGGATACCGCGCGGCGGGAAGTGCGCGAGGAAGTCGGCGTCGAGATCGGCAATATCCGCTATTTTGCCAGCCAGCCATGGCCTTTCCCGGACTCCCTGATGATCGGCTTGTGGGGCGAATACACCGGCGGCGAGATCAAGGTCGACGGGGTGGAGATCGAACAGGCGGCCTGGTTTACGCGCGATAGTCTGCCGGTGATTCCATCCGAGGTCAGCATTGCCGGTCGGATGATCCGCCATTTTATCGCCGGCACGCCGGCTGAACGCTAATCCGCAGCCGGCGATTGGCCGGTCTTCGGCTGTAGCCGGCGGCCCAGGGCCAATGTCCTGACCCGGCCGGCCAGGTTCCGGCCGGCCAGGCAGACGAAGCTGCAGGCCCCGCAATTCAGGCAATTTTCCGGATGATAGCGCGCGGCCGATTCCGGCTTGCCGTCGTCGACGGCAGCGGCGATTTCGCGCACCGGCAAGTGCACCGGGCAAACCGCGCCGCACAAGCCGCAGCGGGAGCATTGCGGCGATTCTTTGAAACGCGCCGCCCGGCCGGTGGCAATCAGGCTGACTTTGACGTCAGTCCGGTCATCATCCGCCACCAGCCGGGCTTCCATCAGGCCGCCGCCAATATGGGCGCCGACCAAGCCGGGCCGGACCCGGTCGAGAATCTCCTGTACGCCGGTGCCAAGCCGGACCCGGGCTACCTGGCCGGTTCGCCGCGTGAGATCGGCAATCGTCAGCAGGCGGGTATCCGCCGGCCGGTTCAGGCGAACAGCCTGGTTCAAATTGTATATGGTCTGGACATTCAGAACCAGGATGCCTTCGTTCGCCGGTATGGCGCCGCTATCCAGCGTCCGCCCCAACGTCTCCCGGATCAGCAGGCCTTCGGCGCCGGCCGGGTAAAAGTCCGGCACCCGATGCAGGCGGATTGGCGCCGGAAAAGCCAGGCCGGCGGTATTCCTGGCCGCCAGGGTCACCGTCGAAAAGGGCAGGCACCGGCCCAGCAGGTCGATCCCCTGGATGATCTCGTCCGCACGCTGTGCCAGGAGCCATTGATCCTGGAGCAGGCCAGGATCGCAGGCAACCGCATTGACGATCAGGTGCTTCTCCGCGGCCATGGACGCCTGGACAGCCTGGATTTTCCGGCTGGTCGGGAATCCCGCCCCGCCGAGGCCGCAAATCCCGCTATGCTCGATGCGCTGCAGAATTTCCTCAGCCGAAAGCTGCCCCGGGTTCGGGACTGCCGGATCAACCGCCAACCGGGTCGGTTCAGGGTCGCCCGCCAAGTCCAGAAAGGCCGCTTCGCCCGCAACAGGCTGCAACCGCTGCCGGCGGCCAAACCGCAACCGCCAGGAACAGCCCGGCTGATGGATCAGCCGGTCGGCCAGGCGGGAAAGGATATTGGCGGCCAGGATGCCGGCCGCCATGGCGACAGCCGTCCCGCCGGC
>JAEXPB010000130.1 GCA_023438965.1 Bacillota bacterium
GTCATTGCCCCAGGCGCCGTTGACGAACTGCTGGCCGAAGTCTGCGTCGCCGCGATGCTCGGTCATCGAGATCGGGTTCAAGAGTTCGCTGACATCCGTATAACGAGCCTGCATGTCCGGCAGGGTGACAAATGAATGCTGGGCCAGCGAACATTCATAGGAGCCCTTGGTGCCGTGGAAGCAGGTGATGTAGCTCATCGGGTTGTACCAGCCGATGCGGCGGTTCTCGCTGATCCGGGCCAGGCCGCCGTTCGCGAGCTGGAGCAGGGCCGAGGTGTTGGAGTAGGGATTATCCCAGAGGTTGACGCCGGATCCGAAAATGTCCGTATCCTGCTTCTCCACGAAACCATAGGCGGAAACCCGCTTGACGTGCGTGCAGGCGGCGGACAGCACCATGGCGGTGGAATGGGTCGGATAGAGCATCGGCGGAATGCCGGCGACCTGACGCCAGTTGGCGCCGCCGGAGTGCTGGAACGGCTCGTAGAAAAGGCGCATGTCATGGTTATATTGGGCTTCGGCGTAAACCATGTCGCCCAGTTCGCCGCTCTTCAGTTTCTGGCGGCAGAAAATGCTGCAGGGCCGGTAATGGCCGGTCTCGCCCATCGAATAGGTCAGGCGGGTTTCGGCGACCAATTGGACGATCGTGCGGATATCATCGACTGACGATGCCATGGGCACCGCGCTGTAGACGTGTTTGCCGGCCTTGAGCGCCGCGATGACCAGCGGGCCGTGCAGGTGGCGCTGGACGAATATGGCGACGGCGTTGATTTCGTCGGAAGCCAGCATCTGCTCGAAGGAGTCGAAAATGCGGTTGACCTGGAATTTAGCCATGTACTCCTGGCTGCGCTCGGGGATCAGATCGGTCACCGCGACGTATTCGACCGCCGGGTGTGCCTTGAACAGCGGGACGAAAGCGCGGGCGAAGCTGCCGCAGCCGACGAAGCCGATTCTTATTTTTTGATGCATGGGGGTCCTCCTTTGCTTGCAGACCGCCGGCCGGTCAGTTCCTGGACGGCCCAATCCGGCGGCAGGTTTGGGTTCTGCTTTCATTATAAGAAAGCGGAATGGCAATCACATGCAAGGATGTTGCCTGAACTTGGCTTGATGATGCATAATGGAAATATTCGCTGCGGCACTCTCCGGTCGAAATTGCCTGAACTTGCCGCTAATCGGTTCTCAATCATGAATGGGTGGGGTGTCTGCCATTATGAGTTACGTTGCCGATCATCGCCGAGTCGAAGGCCGCCCCAGTCCCGGGCTGTCGGTCTACATGTGCGGCTGGCAGCGCTGCCTGGCCGGGCATCTTTGCGGTCTGGGCATCCGCGACCACTTCGCCATTCACTATATCCTGCATGGCCAGGGTCGTTATTATGCCGGCGGCAAAGCCTATCAGCTGCGGCAGGGCGACGGCTTCCTGATCCTGCCGCAGGAGCCGGTTTTCTATCAGGCGGACGAAACAGATCCCTGGGAATATGTCTTCGTGACCTTCGACGGCGCGGAAGCTGCCAGCCTGCTGCAGGCTGCCGGACTGGACGCCCGGCATCTCATCTACCGCTACGATGGCGACGACCTGTTCCGCCAGTATCTGGACCGGACGCGCGAAGCCAGCCGCTCCAACGCGGCCCGCGGCTATGACGTCATCGGGCATTTCCAGCTGGCCATGGCCTGCCTGGTCCGGCAGCACCAGGAGATGAATCCGCGACGGTCGCCCAGCGTGGCTTATTTTCAGGAAGCAATCGACTATATTGCCAGCCATTATGCCTATGACATCTCGATCAGCGAAATCGCCGATTTCGTAGGCATCGACCGCAGCTATCTCTACCGGATCTTCCGCGAGCAGATGGGGCACTCGCCGCAAGCCTGGCTGATCAAGGTCCGCCTGCAGCGGGCTGCTCAACTGATGGCGCAGACCGACCTTTCGCTGACGGCGATTGCCCATTCGGTCGGATTCAATGACCTGGCGCACTTCTCGCGGACTTACCGGCTGGCCTTCGGCCTGTCGCCGACCCAAGGCCGCCTTTCGGCCATCGAAGCGCCGGGAAGTTAGCGGGCGAGCAGGAAGTAGGCGACCAGCACGGCGCCGAGGACGATCCGGTACCAGCCGAAGACTTTGAAGTCATGCTTTTTAACAAAACCTATCAGGAAACGGATGGCCAGGAAAGAACCGATAAAGGAAACCAGCATGCCGATCAGCAGAATCAGCAACTCGGCCGAGCTGAAGTCGAGGCCGAATTTGGCCAGCTTGATCAGGCTGGCGCCGAACATGACCGGGATGCCCAGGAAGAAGGTGTATTCAGCGGCGATTACTCGCGATGTGCCGATCAGCATGGCGCCGATGATCGTCGCACCGGAGCGGGAAGTGCCGGGGATCAGGGCGAGCAGCTGGAAGACGCCGATCAGGAGTGCAGTCCGGTAGGTGATGGCCGGCAAGGTGGTAATGCTGGGCTGGCGGTTCTTGTTCCAGTTCTCGATCAGGATGAACAGGATGCCGTAAACGATCAGCGTGACGGCGATGGTCTGGTAATTGTAGAAAATATCGTCGATCTTGTCGTCGAACAGCGTGCCGATGATCCCGGCCGGTATGCAGGAAACCAGGATCCTGGCCCACAGGTCCAGCGTCGGGCGGTCGACATGGAAACCGCCGCGGAAACGGAATGGATTCAGCTTGTGCCAGTACAGGACAACCACGGCCAGGATCGCGCTCAATTGGATGACCACAAAAAACATTTCCTTGAAGGCGTCCGATTGGTTGAGCCGGATGAATTCGTCGGCCAGATAGAGGTGGCCGGTGCTGCTGATCGGCAGCCACTCGGTGATGCCCTCGACGATACCGAGCAAGATGGCCTTCAGGATTTCCAGGAAATTGATCATGCTGTTACCTGCCTTGTCTGGTTATTGCCGGCGATGCGCCGGGCACCGTGCGGGAATTCTTCTTCATTATAACGTGAACCGCCGATCTGTACATGACATTAACCTTACATTCAAATCAGTTGCTTCCGGTGCGGAAAAGCTGGCAATCTTGCAATATTCATTCAAGTCGGGTAGTCTGGATAGGGGACCAGTCTGCCGGATCAGCGATCATTTTGCCGGCGCCGCAGCGGCGCCATCTTTGAAGCGGGTGACTGACATGGTGCAAGTCAGATTGAATCCAGGCCGATTGCTGGACCAGCAGGGCCGCCTGACCGAGCGGGGATATGCCACTGCGCCGGTTCGCCAATATGACCGGTCCGACATCCGGGCCAACCGGCTGCGCATCAAGGAATGGGACTATTACCTGATTTATAATGGCCAATACGGACTGGCGCTGACGCTGGACGACAATGCCTACATGGGACTGGTCAGCGTATCCTGGCTGGATTTCAGCCGCGGAACGGAAATCACCCGCAGCCTGATGAACCTGCTGCCGTTGGGCCGGACCGGATTGCCGGCCTCCTCGGCCAGCGGCGACGCTGTTTTTCATAACGGCAAAGCGGAGCTTTCTTTCCGCCATATCGACGGGCACCGGCATCTCGCCTGTGCCTGGCGTGATTTCACCGGCCAGGAACCGATCCTCGCTGACCTTGACTTGTTTGACGAACCCGCGGACAGCCTGGTGATCGCCACGCCGTTTGCCGGTCGGCCGCGGGCATTCTATTATAATCAGAAAATCGTCGGCATGCGCGCTGCCGGTACCGTACGCTGGAATGGCCAGACCTTCGCTTTCCGGCCGGAGGACTCTTTCGGCATTCTGGACTGGGGGCGGGGTGTATGGACTTACGACAATACCTGGTACTGGAGCGCCGGCCAGGGGCTGGTCAACGGACAGGTGTTCGGCTTCAACCTGGGTTATGGCTTTGGCGACACAACGGCAGCTACCGAGAACATGCTTTTTTACGGCGGCGTGGCGCACAAGCTGGAAAAGGTCCGCTTCAATATCCCGCGTCTGCCGGGCGGCGGCGATGATTTTCTCCGGCCCTGGACCTTCACTTCATCCGATTCCCGCTTCGAGATGGATTTCCAGCCGATCCTCGACCGCAGCGCGCTAACTTCGCTGGGTGTCCTGATGAGTGACCAGCACCAGGTCTTCGGCTACTTTACCGGTACGGCGGTCCTTGACGACGGCACGCGCCTTAAACTGGAGCTTTTCCTCGGCTTTGCCGAGAAGGTCCGGAACAAATGGTGACCCGCACATGCCGGCATTGATGGACCGAATATGCTGAACATTGGCTATGCCTGCCAATTGGTCGGTTTCCCCGACACCGTCTTTCGGACCTGCGTCGCCCGCAACGCGACCCCGGATGTTCTGGCCGGCCTGATCGACCATAATCTGCAGCTGCTCGAGCGGATCCTGGATTTCAACCGCGCCAATGGCCTCCGGCTGTACCGGATCAGTTCGGACCTGATTCCCTTTGGCTCCAGCCCGGTCAATCCGCTGGCCTGGTGGGAACTTTTCGCACCGCGGCTGACGCGCATCGGTGCGCAGCTCCGGGCGTCCGGCCAACGCGTCTCGCTGCATCCCGGCCAGTATACCGTGCTGAATTCACCGGACCCGGATGTCGTCCGCCGCGCCGTTGCCGATCTGGCCTATCATCAGCGGGTGCTGGACAGCCTGGGCGCCGGCGATGAAAGCAAGATCATCCTGCATGTCGGCGGCGCCTACGGCGACAAAGAAGCGGCGCTCGCCCGCTTCCGCCAAGTCTGGGCGACGCTGGACGGGGCGGTCCGGCGCCGGGTTGTCCTGGAAAACGACGACCGGTGCTTCACGATCGCCGATGTCCTGGATCTTGGCCGGGACCTGGGCTTGCCGGTTGTCTTTGACAACCTGCATCATGCCTTGAATCCGCCGGTGACGGCGTTGGCGGGTAAGCGCAGCGATGTGGACTGGATCGCGGCTTGCCGGCCGACCTGGCAGCCGGCGGACGGCCGGCAGAAGATCCATTATTCGCAGCAGGATCCGGCTAAAAGCGGCGGTTCTCATGCGCAAACGATCGCCCCCGGGCCATTCCTGGATTTTTGCCATCGCCTGGAGCGCGATGACCTGGACATCATGCTCGAGGTCAAGGACAAGAACCTTTCCGCCCGCAAATGCCAGCTGTGCTGTCCGGCCGCCGGCCTGGCCGCCCGGGCAGTGGCCGCGGCGCTGGAGCAGGAATGGCACCACTATAAATACACGGTTCTGGAACGGTCCCCGGCCGATTATCTGGCCATCCGCGAGCTGCTCAAGCATAAAACCGACGCTCCGGCACTGACCTTTTACGAACAAATCGGTCAGGCGTTGAACACGGCTGTCGTTGATCCCGGCCAGGCCGAGAACGCCGCCCTGCACGTCTGGGGCTATTTCAAGGCAGCGGCTGCGGAGAGCGAACGCAGCCGCTTCTTTCGCCTCCTGGCCGATTTCCGTGGCGGCGCAGTGACGATTAAACCAATCAAGGCTCTGCTGTGGCAGCTGACAGTCAAATATCAGCAAAAATACTTGCTGGATTCGTACTATTTCGCTTTGTAAACCCGTCAACAGCGGTTTCGTCATAACGTCAGCCGGCCGCCCTGCGGTATAAAGAACCCAAGGAGGATGCACGGATGATGATAATTTGCCATGCCGGCCTGATG
>JAEXPB010000154.1 GCA_023438965.1 Bacillota bacterium
CGCAACTAAATAGCATCGACCGGTTCCTTAAACAAGCCAGCTGCCGCCGTTTCTCCCGAACCGGCGGCAGCTTCATTTAATCGTGTGTATGTCGTTCGATGGCCGGGCATGGTTAAGCCCGCTCGGCAGCCAGAAAATCCCGCACGAACGCATCGTCATTCAAATGCGGATATTGCCGTTGAATACGATCCAGCTCCGCAGCTTGCCCAGGCGACAAGGTCTCCGTCGGATCGAGAGTCCAGATGCCGGCCAGCAAGCCCTGGCGGCGCAGGATTTCGTGAATGCCGGCAATGCTGCCCTGGAATTTATGGCCGGCATCAAAAATGGCACCATTGCAATCGGTCAACTGGCTGGCGAGAGTCAGCCAGGCCGCTGTTGCCAGCCCCTGCGCCCGGTCAGCCTGCAGCTGGTTGAACAGGTCAACCGCCCGTTTCGTCCAGACCGCCCACTGACCCAGCAGCCCGCCGACAAAGCGGACGCGGTACTCCTGGCCATCTTCCTCAAAAACATGATCGGTCAGCAGGTCCAGGAAAATATGGTCATCATTGCCGGTATACAGGGCAATTTGGTCACTTCGTCCGCTCAAGGCCACAGCCCGGAGGACTTCCAGCGTCTGGTAGCGATTGAATGGCGCCGCTTTGATGGCCACGACATTCTCCACGGCGCACAAGCCTTGCCAGTACGCAAAACTGAACAGCCGCCCGCCGGCCGCCGGCTGCAGATAGAAACCGATCACCGGCAGCAGGCTGGCGACCGCCCGGGTTCGTTCCAGCATTTCAGCTTCGCTGAGATCCGGCAATCCGCTCGGGCTGAGCAGCACGGCATCGAAGCCCAGTCCGGCGGCGATCGCCGCTTCCCGCAGCGCTTGCGGCTGGGTGCCGCAAACACCGGCGACTTTGATGATCGTCTTTCCGGTTCGCTTTTCGTACCGAGCCACCTCATCGGCTGTCGTTTGCAGAACTGGCTGATACAGGCCGATCTCCGGATTGCGAATCGCAAATTGCGTGGTATGGACGGCCACCGCGATACCGCCGGCACCAGCGGCCAGGTAATACCGGACCAGCCGGCGTTGTCCGTTCTCGTCAAATTTCCGGTTCTGGTCCAGGACCAGCGGGATGGCCGGGATGACCGTGCCGGTGGCAAGCCGGGCCCGTGCTGATTCGCGCATTAGTACTTCCCTTCTCTCTCTTCAAAATGAGTCGGTTTGCCCAATTTCCGGCCGCCGTCCAGGATCCATTCGGCCTGCCAGCGGATCAGGGTGTTTAAAGTAACTTCCGGATAACCGAATCGTTCGTGGCATATTCCGGCATTGCTGATGAAAGCCTGCGTGGACGGTTCACCGCTGAAGACCGGTTCCCGGCCCAGATAACGGCCCAGTTGCCGGGCGGCATAGGCTATCGACACGATTTCCGGACCGGTGACATTCAAACGGACTGCCGGAGATCCGGCCACCAACAGGCTGCGGATGGCGACTTCATTGGCATAGCCCTGCCAGATGCAGTTAAAGCCAGGTGTTCGCAAAGAAATGGCTTCGTTTTGCATCAGCTTGGCGGCCAGGTCAAGCAGCACGCCATAACGCAGGTCAACCGCATAGTTCAGGCGATACAGCAATACCCGGGTGCCGTAAATCCGGGCGGCATGCTCGAAGACACGTTCCCTGGCCAGGCAGCTCATGCCGTATTCGCCGACTGGCTGCGGCTGGTCCTCCTCCAGGCAGCCGCCGGTGTCCAATCCGGTCAGCGGATAGATGTTACCGGTCGAAAAAACAACCATGTTGACGCCGCGAAAGCGCCGGGATACCAAGGTTGGCAGGGAGGCGTTCAGCGACCAGGTTTCGGCTTCGCCGCCGGCGGTACCGAACTTGCGGCCGGCCATGTAGATGATATTCGGCGCATCCGGCAGCATGTCCAGCGACCCGTCGGCCATCAGGTCCGCCGGCAGGATGCGGACACCGGCATCCTGAAGGCCAGCCACGACCAGCGGATCCGAAAAGCGGGAAACCGCGATGACGTCGCCGGGGGTGCCGGAGGCCTGCCGGGCTTTCCGGGCCAGGATCGCCAGGGTTGGACCCATTTTGCCTCCGGCGCCCAAGATCATGATATCGCCCTTGATTTTCGCCATATCCTCGATTAGCTTGGCGGATGGTTCGGTCAGCAATTGTTCCAGTTTCGCTTCAGTCCACATACATTCACTCCTCAAACAAGGTAATCCCGCGCACCCGGTTGCTCAAGGGCACAGGTAGGCCAGCATCAAGTCGACCGTATGCTGCTTGCGGCTTTCAATTGCCGCGTCGCTGCACAGGTCGCAGTCAAACAGATGGGAAAGGGTATGGCAATTGGAGAAATTGCCGAAGCAAACTGTAATCAGGGAAATGACCACTTGCTCTTCATCAATTTCCGCCCGGAAGATACCGGTTTGCTTGCCGTTCCGGATCATGTCCCGGAAATAGCCGATCGTCGGCCGCTGGACAACCTGGGCCGGCAATTCCCGCAAAGCCTGGCCTTGATTGAGGTTCTCCCACAGCATGATGCTGACGAAGTTGCGGTCACTGCGCAGGAACTGGAAATTCAGGCTGATGATCGCTTGAATCAATTCCCGTCCGTCCAGCCCTTGTTCCTGCAGCTTTTGTTCGGCGTTGCCCAGCCGCTGGTAAACCGCGGCCAGCACATTTTTATAGAGTTCTTCCTTGCTGCCGAAGTATTCGTAAATCATCCGCTTGTTCAGGCCGGCTTGCGCGGCTATTTCGTCCACCCGTGCGCCATAGAAGCCTTTCCGGGCGAAATGGTCTTCAGCGGCCAGCAGGATATCCTGACGTGATTTATCGGCATTCCGTGGTCTTTTTTCCGGCATGTTTATCCCTCTTTCGGAATAATAACTAACTGGTTAGTTACATTATAGCATGGTCGCGGCTTTTGGCAAGTCCCTACCGCAAGTGTCTGCCTAAAAAAACGGACGCCGTCAGCCAACCGGCCAAGGGCGTCCGTCATGTCAAATAGGGCAATCAGTTTGGCGTGAAGCCAGTTTTCAGGAAATCAAGCCGGGGTGATCCGCCAGCTGGCAAAGGCATAAGGCGGCAATTCGCAGGCTATGCCGACTCCGTCTTCCGTCACGGTCAGGTCGCGGCGCTCGGTTATCGTCAGCGCCATGCACGGCGGATTGGTCACTGCATTGTTGCGGATCGCATCGACCTGGCAGATTTCCACAGAAGCCGCCCCTGGCCGCAGACCGGTGATCCGGCCGTCAACCAGCAAGGGGTTATCGGACGGATTGGTAACAATGAGATAAACCTCGTTGTCCCGACCGGTGGCGCGCACGCGGTAGTCGACATTGCCGCACAGCCGCAGCTCCTGTTCGAGCATGCCGCGCAGCATGGTCATCGCCTGACCGTTGGGCGTCGGCGCATATGTGTCATCCGCCAGCCTCAGGTACTGCGTATAGCTCATTTGCAATTCCGGATTATGGAATGTGCACCAGGGGAAGATGTACATGCCGGCCAGATCAGCGCCGCGCAGCAGGCCGGTCAGGGTTTCGGCCGCATTCTGCAGGCTGTCGGTCAGAACGCCGGTTGCCCGCCGTGTCCCGTACTCGTCGAAAAACATCGGCGCATCCGGCAAGCCCAGCTCCGCAATGGCGGCTTTATGATGGTTATACATCTGCGCCAGCTGGTTATGGTCGGGGTTATACATATGCATGGAGTAGAAATCGATCCGCTTTTCCGGGGTTTTGTCCGCAGCCAGCGCTTCCAGGTATTCACGCCAGATCTTGACATACCAGCTGCCGGTCATCGCCGTGCCGCCAACCTGCAGATTCCAGCCATGCCTGGCGTTCAGGCGGCTGACCGCGCGGCAGATGCAGTCGTAAAGCGGCATGTACTGGGCAACGGTGATGCCGCCGAAAACGCTGATCTCGGACTCATTGCTCACTTCAATGTAGACGATGTTCGGACAAAGCAGCCGGCAATGCTCGATCACCTGTTCGCAGATCTCTTCGTACCTGGCATAGGACAGCACACCATCAGCGGTCTCGCGTTCGTAGCGGCGAATGTTCAGCATCGCTTCATCAGCCATGGCGGTGTAGGATCGCAGGTAGTCCTCGAAGCGGGTTTGCGACGGACGGGTTGACGGCCAGTCATAATCATAATGATTCGGATCGTTCGCGTATTTGTTGACGCCAATCTGGTAATTCCAGTCAAACTCGCCGGTGCGGTAATCCCAGACTTCATCCAGCGTGATCCAGCAGCGGATGATTTTCGGCCGGCCATTGACTGCAGCCCAGTAAGCCGGAAAATCAACCGGCGGCGTGTAGCGCAGCGTCGAATTCTGGTAGCGTTCGATCCGCGGCCAGCGTCGGATGACGCGTTCGGTTTCGACTGTGAAATTCATGGTCTGCATATTCTGTTCCTCCATTCATGCTTTAGGCGACTGTCCTCAATGCAGTGAAAAAAGATTTTAGGCTTGCAACATGAGTTGATAAAAACGTGTCAGTCGTATTATTAATCATTCTGGCCAGAAATGCAAGAGGAAACCAGACAATAAGCTGATTCCTTACCTATTACCCGCATATTGATCTTGGTATCGCCTGGATTATGCTGCAAAGAAAAGTCAATCGGTGTGTGACACTGACTACTTTTTCTTTAAGATAATGATCTTGCTGGCAATATAATTCATAATCAAGACAACAATATTGGCCAGAATTTTGGCCAAGCCCGCCGGACAATAGAGATAATCGACTGTAACGACCATGAAGGCCTCATCAAACGCAAAGGAAAGCAGCCGGGCGACGATGAACAGGGCAAATTCCCAGAGCAGGGCGCCGATGGTGTCCTGGTGGCTTTTGAAGACATACCGCTTGTTGACGACATAGGCG
>JAEXPB010000201.1 GCA_023438965.1 Bacillota bacterium
AACCGTGACATGGATCGGCCGCTCCAGGGTGCGGACGCGATTGCCGGCGGCATCGATCACTTCGATCGTCACATAAGCCAGGTCGGGTGCCGAAGCGGTCGAAGCGGCGGCCAGATGCTCCCGGTCCGCCTGCAGGCGCAGGGCGCAAGCCGCTCCGGGCGTGACAAGGGTATGTTCGCCCAGGCAGCGTTCGCCGTCATATGCCGCGGCAGTCAGGCTGCCCGGCTCATAGGGGAGCTCGAAACGGCATTGGCAGCCCTGATCGATACCGCAAGGCAGGCTGCCGATCGGACGGCCGTTGCAGCTTAGACGGACCTCCGGCGCTTTGGCGTAAACCACAACCTGCACGGTCTGACCGACAGAATCCGGCCAATCCCAGAAAGGCAGCACTTCCGGCCAGCCCCAGGCGGCTACTGCCGCCTGCTTCTGGGCGCGGTCCGGCCGCAAGACGGCCAGGTACGGTTTTGACACCCGCCCCCATACCCGCTGCCGCAATTCCAGTTGCGGCCGGGCGAAGCCGCAGATGTCATAATCACCGCAATTGGCCTGATGCCAGGGATAACGGCCCAGAAATGCCGTATCGCCGTCATACCAGACATGGCCGAGGCCGGCTTCGCCCAGGTAGTCGATGGCCGTCCAGACGAAGTCACCGATAACATGGGGCATCGATTCGATGGTCCGCCAGACTGCGGCGGTTTCCAGCGGGAAGCTCTCGGCGCCGCAGATGACCCGCTCCGGAAATTTGCGGGCATCTTCGCCGTAACGCTTCAGCAGGTAATTATAGCCGACAATGTCGAGCGGTTGAACAAAATCGGCAGTCCGCCGGCCCCAGTAATCGGCGTCCGCCTGGCTGGAAATCAGGTTGGCCTCCAGGTTGCCCAGCTCAATCGCCGCCGCGCTTAGGCCGTTCAAGGCATTGGTCAGCGGCCGGGTCGGGTCGAGACGGCGGATAGCGTCCGCCAGGCGGGCGGACCAGGCATAGCCGCAGCTGCGTCCGTCCCGTTCCGGGATCTCGTTGCCGGTCGACCAGATGATTACCGACGGGTGGTTCCGGTCACGCCGGACCATGGCGGCCAGGTCCTTTTCCCAGTCGCGGTCGAAGACCAGGTGGTAATCATAGGGATTTTTGCCTTCCTGCCAACAGTCGAATATTTCATCCATCACCAGCAGGCCGTGCCGGTCGCAGGCGTCGAGGAAAGCCGGCGCCGGCGGGTTGTGCGCGCAGCGGACGGCGTTGTAGCCGGCAGCTTTCAGAAGCAGGACCTTCCGTTCTTCCGCGCGGTCGAAGCTGGCCGCACCCAGCGGGCCATGATCGTGATGGATGCAGCCGCCGCGCAGTTTGACCGGCTGGCCGTTCAGGCGCAGGCCGGCTTGCGGGCTGAGCTCGAGCTGCCGGATGCCGCAGGCGGTTTCCTGCAGCATCAGCCAGTTGTCGCCAGCTAGCCGGCTGGACAGGCGCAGCGTATAGAGGTCGGGCTGATCGGTCGACCAGCAGGCCGGATCCGCCACCGTCAGGTTGAATGCCAGATCCTGGCGCCAGAGCCGGCCGGGCGGCGGTGTCTGTCCGATCGGCGCGGCCTGTTCCGCTGCGGCAACCATCTTGCCTGCCGGATCCAGCAATTCGGCTTTGATCCACAGCTCGCGAGCGGAACAAGCCGGATCGTCCAGTCGGGTCAGGGTCAGCCGGACCGCCACCTCGGCGGCGTCCGCTGTTATTTTTTCCGTATAAACGAATAAGTCGCCTGGCTCGACATCCGCCGGTTCCAGCACGGTCAGCCAGACATGGCGGTAAAGGCCGCTGCCGGTGTACCAGCGTGAGTTGGGCTGCGCGCTGTTGCTGGTCTGGACCTTGATCTGGTTCCCGCCGAGCGGCCGGAGATGCGGCGTCGCGTCGACATGGAAAGTCGTGTAGCCATAATGCTGGCGCCCGGCCAGGCGGCCGTTGATCCGCACTTCCGCCATCTGGTAGGCGCCTTCGAAAGTCAGCCAGACGCGGCGGCCGGCCCAAGCCGGATCGGTGTCGATTGTTTTTTCATAAACCAGGTTCACCCCGGGGAAGAAGCCGCCGCTCGGTCCGGCTGGCGCATCCAGCCGGCGATCGAGGCTGATTGATCCGTCGTGCGGCAGGTCGACCGCGGTTTTCGTTTTTTTCTCCCACCAGTCGCCACCGGGGCTGACCAGCCAGTTTTGATCCAGTAATTGTTTTCGCATCTTTTTCACCCGCTTTTTGCTGCCGCTTCAGGCAGGACCCGGCCCGGCGGCCGGCCCGGCTGGCGCGTCAATAGCACCTGGCGGCATTCCGGCCAGGGACAGTCCATATGTTGCAGCTGGTTGATCGGTTGATGGCCGGTTGTTGCCGGCAGTATTTCAGTTGCCGCCGACTTCGCGCACCCAGTAACGGAAATGATGCTCCATGGCGTCCGATATGACGGTCGCATCATGGCTGCGGATCGCCGCAACCAATTCGGCGTGCAGGTCGATCATCTCCTGGCCTTTGCCGTCGGCCAGGATCTGGGCGATGGTCTGTTTACGCGAGGGGATGGTCAGCCGTTCGATCATGGCGCTCACCCGGTCGATCAGATAGTTGTCGGTCACCTTGACCAGCACCTGGTGGAAAGCAATATCGGCACCGAGAACCTGATCGACAGTGGCGTCC
>JAEXPB010000277.1 GCA_023438965.1 Bacillota bacterium
CCGCCGGCATTTTCTGCTCACGATCCAGCCGCCGGTATATTCAATTTTTCGTCCGGCAGACTTTAATGCCAATGAACATAATCGACAAAAACGCGCCATTATGCAGGAATATGGTCGCCGGCGCTCCAAGTTGAAAATGGCTCTGCAGAGACATGGCCGCTGCCAAGTGAAGTCGATGCAGCCTGCCATGGCTAGTTGACAGCACTTTTTCCTTCATCTATAATCGATCTAATCGAAAGAGCAAAAGCTTCGACCGGAAGAGTAGGCAGGGGAAGACTCCCCAGCGAGCGCGGGATAGTGCGAGCCGCGCGGGAAAAGCCTGACTGAAAATCATCCGCGAGCTGTCTGACAAAAGCGCCCGACCTCGACTGAGGCCAAGACGCGAGTAGGGAAGACCGGCAGGCCGTCTGGGAAAGACGGCGTCCCCGTTACCGGAAGACGAGATAGCAGCTGGCAGGCGCCGGCGGCTGTGAGCGGGTGGTACCGTGCCTGAACAGGCGCCCCGTGAACCGGGGCGCTTTTTTGTTGAATGAAAGTGATGGTTTGTCAAACGAAGGAGGCAGACGGATGTATCAGAAAGTATCCACAGACATGGGTTTTGTCGAGCGGGAGAAGCAGGTCCTGGAATTCTGGAAGGCGAACGACATTTTCCGGAAGTCCATGGCCAACCGCGCAGGCTGTCCGGAATTCACCTTTTACGACGGCCCGCCGACAGCCAACGGCAAGCCGCATATCGGCCATATCCTGACCCGGGTCATCAAGGACATCATCCCGCGCTACAAGACCATGAAAGGCTACCATGTCCTGCGCAAAGCCGGCTGGGACACCCATGGCCTGCCGGTCGAGCTCGAGGTCGAGAAAATGCTTGGCATCAACGGCAAGCCGCAGATCGAGGCTTATGGCGTCGAGCCTTTCATCAGGAAATGCAAGGAGAGCGTCTGGAAATACAAGGGCGAATGGGAGCAGATGTCCGACCGGGTTGGTTTCTGGGCCGATATGGACGATCCCTATATCACCTATGACAACAAGTACATCGAATCGGAATGGTGGGCGCTGCGGACCATCTGGGACAAGGGACTGCTCTACAAGGGCTACAAGATCGTCCCGTACTGCCCGCGCTGCGGCACCGCCCTGTCCAGCCATGAAGTGGCCCAGGGTTATCAGGATGTCAAGGAAACCTCGGTCTTCGTGCGTTTTGCCGTCGAGGATGAACCGGACACCTGGTTCGCCGCCTGGACGACGACGCCCTGGACCCTGCCGTCCAATGTCGCGCTCTGCGTCAATGCCGAAGAAGAATATGTTCTGGCCGAAGTGCCGCAGGATCTCGACGGCACCGTCAAACCGGTCCGTTATTACCTGGCCGGTGTCCTGGCGCCCGGACTGCTGGGCGAAGACCTTAAGATTATCCGGAAAATGTCCGGCAGCGAGCTGGTCGGCAAGCGCTACAAGCCGCTGCTGCCCTATGCGGACAAGACAGTCGCCCGTTCCGGCAAGCAAGCCTTTTATGTCACGGCCGACGACTATGTCACCCTGAGCGACGGCACCGGCATCGTCCATATTGCCCCGGCCTTCGGTGAAGACGACGCCCGCGTCGGCCGTGCGCACGATCTGCCTTTTGTCCAGCTGGTCCGCGAGGATGTCACCCTGCCGGAAGATGTCACCGATTTCGCCGGGCAATTCTGCAAGGATGCCGACCCTGGCATCATCAAGAAGCTGGCCCATGACGGCAAGCTGATCAAGAAAATGCCCTATGAGCACAGCTACCCGTTCTGCTGGCGTTGCGACACGCCGCTGATCTACTACGCCCGCAATTCCTGGTTCGTCAAGATGACGTCTGTCCGCGACAACCTGCTGAAAACCAACCAGACAGTCAACTGGATCCCGGAGACCATCCGTGACGGCCGCTTCGGCAATTTTCTGGAGAACGTCATTGACTGGGGCATCTCCCGCGAGCGTTACTGGGGCACGCCGCTGCCGATCTGGGAATGCTCCTGCGGACATCGTAACCTGGTCGGCAGCATTGCCGAGCTGAAAGCGATGTCCGACGACTGTCCGGACGAGATCGAGCTGCACAAGCCGATGATCGACCAGGTTCACCTGCGCTGCCCGCAGTGCGGCGGCCGGATGACCCGGGTCAGCGAAGTCATCGACTGCTGGTTCCACTCCGGCTCGATGCCTTTCGCCCAGTGGCACTATCCCTTTGAAAACAAAGAACAATTTGAACTGAATTTTCCGGCTGACTTCATATCGGAAGCCTTGGACCAGACCCGCGGCTGGTTCTACACGCTGATGGCCATCGGCACGCTGCTGTTCGACCAGTCACCCTATCGCAACGTCATTGTGCTGGGCCTGGTCCAGGACAAGAACGGCCAGAAGATGTCCAAGCACAAGGGCAATGTCGTCGATCCGTGGCAAGTCCTCGACAAGCAGGGCGCCGACGCCGTGCGCTGGTATTTCTATACCGGAAGCGCGCCGTGGCTGCCCTCGCGTTTCTCGGACGATGCGGTCAGCGAAAGCCAGCGCAAGTTCATGGGCACGTTGTGGAACACCTACGCCTTCTACATCATGTACGCCCGCATCGACGGCTTCGATCCGACCGCCTGGACCTTCGACCGGACGACCCTGGGCGAGTTGGACCGCTGGATCCTCAGCCGTCTGAATACCCTGGTCCGCCAGGTCGACGAACAGCTGGAACAATATGACATTACGGCATCCGGCCGGGCGATCCAGGCGTTTACCGATGAGTTGTCCAACTGGTATGTCCGGCGCAGCCGCGAGCGGTTCTGGCAGTCTGAAATGAACCAGGACAAGGTCAACGCCTACCTGACGCTGTACCAGGTCCTGGAAACCATGACCCGTCTGAGCGCACCTTTCGTGCCGTTCATGGCCGAAGCCATGTATCGCAACCTCGTACTCAGCCACCAGCCCGACGCGCCGGCCAGCGTGCACCTCTGCGACTTCCCGGTTGCCGATGCCGGCATGGTTGACAGCAAGTTGGAAAAGGTCATGGCCGATGTCCTGCACATCGTCACCATGGGCCGCGCCGCCCGGAACACAGCGGCGATCAAGAACCGCCAGCCCCTGTCCCGCCTGCTGGTCGTCGCCCCGGTCCAGCTGCCGGAAGCTTACAATGCTTTGGTCGCCGACGAGTTGAATGTCAAGCAGCTGGAATACCTGAAAGATGCCGCCGCGTTGCTCGATTACAAGTTCAAACCGCAGCTGCGGACCCTCGGCCGCCGCTTCGGCAAGCAAATCGGCCAGGTAGGAACCTTGCTGGCCGGCCTGGACGGACGGCAGGCGATGAGCGAACTGAAAAGCACCGGCCGCCTGACGCTCCAGCTGGATGGCCAGCCGGCTGAAATCGAAGAAGCCGATCTCCTGATCGAAACCGTCCAGCCGGAAGGCCTGGCTACCGAGAGCGACCGCGATTTCACCGTCGCGCTGGATACCCGCCTGACACCGGAGCTGGTCGAAGAAGGCTTTGTCCGCGAGGTGGTCAGCAAGGTGCAGACCATGCGCAAAGAAAGCGGATTCGACGTCATGGACCGCATCGTCCTGCGCCTGACCGGCAATGAGCGGATCCAGGCGGTAGTCGACCGCAACGCCGTCTTCATCGCCGAGGAAGTCCTGGCGGCGCGCATCGAAGCCGGCACCGGCCCGAACAGCAAGGAATGGGACCTGAACGGCGAGACCTGCACGCTGTCGGTTGAGAAAATCTAGCATCTGGTCGGAAAACGATCTATGGGGGCGGATGTGAGAACATTCGCCTCTTTTCTATGCGCTTTTGCCGGCGTGGCATCGGCGGGGTTGCCAACACCGGCGGCCGGAAGGTTCGCAGTTCTTTTTTGGGGGCATTTCATGGTATAATCATGGTTACAGCTTTCCTGCGCCCACCCGGCGCGGGTCCGACAGGAGAAACAACATGCCGTTTGCCGCATTGAGCAATATGATCAGTAATTTCGCCAACTTCGACATCCAGGGTTTCCTGATCAAGATCCTGGTTCTATGCATATCGTTATCCTTTCATGAAATGGCGCACGCCTGGGCCGCCTACCGTATGGGCGACGACACGGCCGCTCTGCAGGGCCGCTTGAGCATCAATCCGCTTGTGCACCTGGACCCGATCGGCGCGCTGTGCTTCCTCATCGGCGGCATCGGCTGGGCCAAGCCGGTCCCGATCAACCCGACCCGCTTCGACCGCCGGCACTCCATGAAAACCGGCATTGTCCTGACCAGTCTGGCCGGGCCGGTTTCCAACCTGATCCTGGCCACCGGCGCTGCGCTGCTCTACTATGTGACCGCCACAGCCGGCGTCCTGCTGAACCTGAAGGAGGACAACCTGCTGCTGTCCCTGCTCATCAGCCTTTTTATCATGCTCTACTCCGCCAATATCAGCCTGGCGGTGTTCAACCTGTTGCCCGTGCCGCCGCTGGACGGCTACAAGGTGTTCGGCGCTGCCCTGCCAGGCAGCCTGTACTACAAGATCATGAACTACGAACGCTTTATCGGCCTGGCATTCCTGTTCCTGATCTTCTTCGGCCAGGGTATTCTGATGAAAGTCCTGACCGTGATCCGCTGGCCGTTCGACCAGGCGATCATGCAGCCGCTGCATCTGCTGTTCAGCTGGCTTTGGCGCCTGCTGGGCCTGGCCTGAGGCAGCCGGCCCGGCGGCCGCTCGATTCGCCTCGGTGACCAATCGATCATGCCGGCCGGTTCGGCCGAGTATATATGGGGGATATCTATGAAGAAAAAAATAGTCCTGAGCGGAGCGCGCCCGACGGGCGACATTCATCTTGGCAACTACTTTGGGGCCTTGTACAACTGGGTGCAGCTCCAGGACCAATATGATTGCCATTTTTTCATCGCCGACTGGCACGCCCTGACCCCCGGCTACGCTGATACCGAGCAA
>JAEXPB010000320.1 GCA_023438965.1 Bacillota bacterium
GCATAATTGCGTTCCAGCAGGTTGAAGTAGGCGAAGACAACGGCCAGCAACGGTACAATGGTTACCAGCATGACGGCCAGGGTCAGTTTGCGGAGCAGGCTGCTGCGGAAGAAGCGCATGCGATCACCCTTTGCGGTTTATTTTATCGAGGGCCTGTTTCTGGTACTCGCCGGGAGTCAAGCCATAGAGTTCCTTGAATTTGCGGAAGAAATACTTATTGCTGGCAAAGCCGACTTTGCCGGCCACCTCATAGACGAAGCAGTTGGTGTTCTCCAGCAGCTCCAGCGCCTTGTCCATGCGGTAGTTGTTCAGGAACTGGGTGAAGCTCATGCCGACATAACGTTTGAACAGGGTGCTGGCGTAACAATAACCCATGTTCATCCGGTTGGCAACGATATTCAGGTCCAGATCATCCGGATAATGCGCGGTGACATAATCGAGGATCTGGTTGATCTTGTCCGGCACGGCGGTGTCCGAATCCTGGGTGAAGAACGGCTGCAAGCTGGCCGCCAGCCGGGCGCGGACTTCGGGCAGGTGGCCGGATTGCCGCAGTACCTGCAAATTGACGCCGTATTTCAACCAGGCCCGCTCCAGCGCGGCCGCAGCATCGCCCGGCGGCACCTGGTTCTGCATGAAATCGACAAACAGCAGATCCAGCGCCTCCTCGAACGCGGCCGCCCGGCGATTCTGAAAGAGTTCAAATATCCTGGCGCCATGCCGTTGTACCAGAATAGCCGCGATATTCAACCGGTTGTAGCTGACCAGTTTCTGGGTGATCCGCTGCTCGCAGGCATATTTCAAGGCGAATTCAGCCTGCGAATACAGGGTCCGCAGCCCGATCTGGCTGCCGCCGCAGGCCATGCCAGCCGTGAAACGCTCAAATTGCTGGCGGATCAGGCGGTCCAGCCAATCGGATAACTTCTGGTCCGGCAGATCGTCCAGCCCCATCAGGCAAACCAGCGATTGGTCGTCCCGGCTGTAGCTGACGCTCCGGACGCCCTGCTCGCTCAACCGGCGGCCGATCTGGTCCAGCTTGGCCGGTTCCGGACCGCCGGGGTAAACCCGGGCGATCAGGAGCAGGAGATAGGGTGAAGTAATCTGATCCAGCCCGGTATTGGCGCTGATCCTGGCGTAGTCCAGCTCGCTGCCGGCGACGGTCAGATATTCGTCAAGCATATGGAAATACAATTGGTTATACTTTTGCAGGTCCAGCTGGCGCTTCTGGGCTGGACTGCCGCTTTTCAACACTTCCAGAATGGCTGACTGGAGCTCCTCACGGACAATCGGCTTGACCAGAAAACCGCGGGCTTTCATTTTGATCGCTTTCAAGGCATAATCCAATTGGGGGAAGCCGGTCATGATGATCACGGCCGTGTCGCCCGGACGCGCCAGGATCTGATTGAAAACGGAAAAGCCATCCGCTCCGGGCAGCACGATATCCAGCAGCACAATGCCCGGGCTGTGCCGCCGGATCATTTCGAGGGCTTCCGCGGCATTGCCGGCCTGCAGGATGCGGGAGAAGCCGAAATCCATCTCCAGCAGCATGTGCTCCAGTTCGGTACGGACTTCCTTCTGGTCGTCGACAATAAGCAGGCTCTCCATTTAGGCCGATCACCTCCCTCATTGCCATTATAGCGAAAACCAGCGGCCGTATGGTGAACGGAACAGGCCGATCAAAAATTATTAGACCAAAAAGTAATATATTTACTCCTTTATCAACCCGAATTCTTGTACAATTTGCACATGACCAGGCAATCGCGATGCCCTGTATCCATTCTGAACCCGGGATATTCAATCTGACCCAGGAAAAATGAATACCAAGGAGGATATGACTTGTGAAAATGACACGGCTAATCTGCCTGACCCTGTTGGCAGCGCTGCTCCTCACAACTCTCGTGGCCTGCGCCGGCGGCACAACCACCACTTCCGCAGCCACTTCCGCGGCCGGAACCACGAAAACCGGCACAACCACCGCCCAGGCGACGACGGCGAAAAAGCAGACGGTCACGTTGAAACTCTTCTATTCATCGCCTTCTCTCTATCCCGATTGGAAATTCGGCGACGATCCGATCACGAAAGCCCTGGTCGAGGAGACCGGCGTCACGCTGGACATCAAGTACGCGTCCAACAGCGACAACCAGGAGCTCTACACCCTGCTGGCCTCGGGACAGAACCTGCCTGATCTGATGTATGTCGGGAAGTATGATCCGATGTTCGTCAACGAGAAATTTGTCCAGCCGCTGAACAAGCTGGCGGACAAATATTTCCCGCTATTCTATAAAAACCTGCCGACCAATTACGCCGATGTGCACACCCTGGATGACGGCAATATCTATTACCTGAATTCGATGTACGCCGATACGGAAAAGCTGGCCAGCCTGGCTGGCGGTAAAAAAGGCGTCTCCAGCATCTCCGTCAATATTGACGAATACGAGAAGCTGGGTAAGCCGGCGATCGATACGCTGGCCGGCGTCAAGGCCGCTGCCGCCAAAGCCAAGGCCGACGGCATCGGCTACCCGATTTTCCTGACCTTCTTCGGGCCGACCAACAACCTCAGCTACGGCCAGGTCCTGAATGTCTGCTACGGCGGCCCGGGTTTTGTCTACCCGCAGGCCGACGGCACCGTGACCTTCAACTGCAAGTCCGACCAATACAAGAAAGGCCTGGCCTTCCTGAATGACTGCTATCGTTCGGGCTTGATCCAGGCCGACAACTTCACATTCAATATGACGACCAAGGACGAGAATGTGAAGAAGATCGCCACCACCGGCAATGCCTTTGTCTGCGTCGGCCAGGAATGGGTCATGCGGCAGTTCCGCGCCAGCTCCGGCGTCGGTGGCACCGCTTCGGCCTACCTGTTCCGCACCCAGGATGTTCCGATCGGCGAGGGCGTCGATCGTAAAGCGGTCAAGATGGACGACTTCAACGCCTCCCAGATCGGCGGCGCCGGCGGCTGGTACATCATGAGCAACACCAAATACCCGGGTGAGGCCATCACCCTCCTGTCGACGCTGGCGAGTGAAAAGTGGCAGACCCTGCTGTTCCACGGCCAGGAAGGCGTCATGTATACCCTGGACAAGTCGATCAAGGACGGCAGCCCGGCGGGCTATAAGGTCATGACCGACGCCTACACCAAAGATTCCAGTACGCTGTCCGCCTCCCAGATGATCGTCAAGTACGGCGCCATGAACTCCATCCTGGCCACCCTGCGCACCCGCAACGTCCAGGTTATGTTCGACCGCCCGTTCTACGGCATCGGCAAGATCAACGGCACCGACACCATGCTCGGTGACTTCATGGTCAATCTCGGCACGATGTATGCCACGCCGTTCAAGACCGGCAGCCTGACGGTCAATATTACCGCCACCGATGACAAGCTGCTGTACGACAATGTCATCAAAGCCTGGAATGACGGCGAATCCAGCCTGGTACTGGCCAAGTCGGCCGCCGAATTCGAAGCGGCTTACAGCAAGCTGATCGCCGACATGAACAAGGTTGGCCTCGCTAATCTCGAAAAGATCCTGACCACCCGCTACAACAAATACAATGCCATCCTGAAAGAAACCCGCAATAAGTAAACTGATCTTTTCTATCCCGCGCATAGAGGGCGGCCGCGCCTGTCCACCCGACGGACGCGGCCGTCCGAACCTGATAATTGGAGTGATGAAATTGTTCAGCCAAGTCACCCGCTTCGGCAAGAAATTCTGGCGGCAGCGCTACCTGATGCTTCTACTGTTGCCGGCGGTCATCTGCCTGGTCATCTTCAAATACATCCCGATCGCCGGACTGCAAATCGCCTTCAAGACCTACAGCTTCCGCCTGGGCATCTGGGGCAGCCCCTGGGCCGGCCTGAAACAGTTTAACCAGATGTTCCACGACATCACGATCGTGCCGGCGGTGATCAACACGCTGGGCATCAGCAGCCTGAAGCTGCTGTTCGGCTTCCCGGTGCCGATTATCCTGGCCCTGCTGCTGAACGAGGTGAAAAACCTGCGCTTCAAGAAAGTGGTCCAGACGATCAGCTACTTCCCCTATTTCCTGGCCTACTCGGTGGTGGCCCTGATGCTCAGCATGCTGCTGGCCAAGACCGGCATCATCAATGAATTGCTGCTGACCCTGGGCCTCCTGCGCGAACCTTATCTTTTCCTCGGCGAAGCCAAAGCCTTCTGGGGCGTCGCCGTGGTGACCGACATCTGGAAGGGCTGCGGCTGGAGCTCGATCATCTATCTGGCCGCCCTGACCTCGATATCGCCTTCGCTGTATGAATCGGCAACCATTGATGGTGCCGGCCGCCTCCAGAAGATGATCTATATCACGCTGCCGGGCATCAAGGCGACGGTCATTGTCCTGCTGATCATGAATATCGGCAGCATCGTCCATGGCGCGAATTTCGACCTGAGCTACCTGCTGGGCAATTCGCTGAACGTGGCGCGCTCGGAAATCCTGCCGACCTATATCCTGCGCACCGGCATCGGCTATGGCCGCTTTTCGTATGCGACGGCCGTGGGCCTGGTCGAGTCGATTGTTTCCCTGATCCTGGTCTTCGGCTCCAATGCTTTGTCGAAAGCATTCCTCGGGGAGGGCCTGTTCTGATGCAAACACGAAAATCCTGGCAGAATAAAATGACGCTGTTTGACGGGATCAACCTGGCCGTCCTGACCCTGTTCTCCCTGGTTATGATCTACCCCTTCTACCAGTGTGTGATTGTTTCGTTCAGCAATGGCACGGATATTGATTACAACGGCGTCGTCTATTTCTGGCCGCGCCTGTTTTCCCTCGCCAGCTACAAATATATTTTCAGTGACCTGCAGTTCCTGATCGCCCTGCGCAATACTGTTGTCCGGACCCTTTGCGGCGCTGTGATCGGACTCCTGATC
>JAEXPB010000335.1 GCA_023438965.1 Bacillota bacterium
ATCAGATTCTCATGATCTGAGTCAGTTCCAATTCCACCGGTGTTTCCCGGCCAAACATCGAAACCAAAACCCGTACTTT
Source organism: Bacillota bacterium (assembly GCA_023438965.1). Lineage (GTDB taxonomy): Bacteria > Bacillota > Clostridia > Saccharofermentanales > UBA5734 > UBA8949. The sequence goes on from JAEXPB010000335.1 coordinate 80, forward strand.
TTTCTTTTCAAGATTGATCTCTTCAACTGTGCCGATAAAGCTTTCCAGCGGACCACCGATAACTTTGACCGAATCACCTATATCATAATCTACGACAGGTTCCCAGCCAGACTCAAGGCCCATCAGCATTAACTCTTCATCCGTCAAAGGTGTTGGCTTGGAGCTGGTCGGCCCAACAAAGCCCGTAACGCCACGTGTATTGCGGACAATATACCAGATCTCATCCGTTAAAACCATTTTTACAAGGACATAGCCTGGGTATATTTTACGTTGGGTGGTCTTCTTTTTCCCATCTTTGATCTCAATCTGCTCTTCCATGGGAACAGAAATTTCCTGGATATAGTCATGAATCCCACGATTCTCAACAATCCGCTCCAGCGTCGCCTTGACTTTGTTTTCATAACCTGAATAGGTATGTACAACATACCATTTTGCTTCAAGGGAAGCCCCGTCAACCATCTCTCAAGCTCCTTCCCGCCACTGCCTGATTGATATCATTTGGCAGCGGTTGTGCCAGCTGTCGTAGCCGACACTGTCGTCGAACCAGTGGAGGTTGAAGAACTCGCCGTGGATGTGCCACTGGTTGTGGCGGTTGCTGTTGCGGTTGTAGTCGCAGTCGTGCTGGCCGGTGTATAGAATCCGACACCTTCGAGGATACCGCCAAGAACCGAGTCAACGATAAACAGTATAACGCACGCCAACAGACAAATGGCCAAAACAGTCGCTGTATTTTGGATCAAACGTTTCTTATCCGGCCAAACGACACGCTTAAGTTCAGCCTTTAGACTGATAAAGAAGTTTTTCAGTTTTTTGGCTACAGTCACAGCAAACGAACCGACTTTCGCAAAGAAATTCTTCGGAACTTTGTTGCCTTTTTCAATTTGCTTATCGTTCTTGTCTTTGTCTGCCATCGTCAACACATCCTCACTTGGTCGCAAGCTTAAGGATTACTTTGTTTCCTTATGGTCTGTGTGCTTGCGGCAGAATTTACAATACTTCTTCATTTCAAGCCGGTCAGGATCATTTTTTTTGTTCTTCATCGTGTTGTAGTTACGCTGTTTGCATACTGTGCAGGACAAGGTAATTTTATCGCGAACGCCCGCTTTTGCCATTTTGGTTACACCTCCGCATGGTCTGCTGTTAGGTCTCTGCATAAAAAAAAGACCTTTTTTGGACAAGCAAACGAATTCTACCACAAGAATGAGCTATTGTCAAACCAATTCTTGCTCTTCTCACAAACAGCAGAATCTGTCTGGAATCTGGTCAGATTCCGATATGAAGCAGTGATGTCAATCTGTCTGTTTAGATCGAAAGGCTATGAAATGATGCTTTTGACTATCTAGATCAACGACGTTTCTTGAGTTCATGATATATATCGTCCAAGGTTACTCCTTGCTCGACCATCAGTACGCACAGATGATAGAACAGATCAGCAACTTCATAGGTTACTTCTGAAGGCTGTTGATTCTTGGCCGCGATGATCACTTCCGCCGACTCTTCGCCAACCTTTTTACATATTTTATCCAAGCCCTTTTCAAAAAGGTAATTCGTGTATGATCCCTCTTTGGGATTGATCCGCCGATCTTGAATGACTTGATACAGTTCATCCATTATTTCACCAATCTGACTCATATCGTACCCTCCGCTCGTTTGTAAACCTGTCCCATATTCCGTTCAATGCCCAACTGCGGTATAACCGTGCGGAGCAATCTGATAATCCATCATATCATCTGTGTATGCGTCCGCGTCCGACCCGGACTTTTATTTTATCACGAAAGCTGTCATTCGCCAAATAGGTGTTATGAATTCAACAATTGCCTGAGGTTACGATAGTAACAACTGAATTGGCCAGTATGGCAAGCTGGTCCGATTTGAAAAACATCGACCAGGAGACTGTCAGCATCGCAGTCAACAAGGATGGAGCGAACTTGCTGGAAATGGCCGGATGTTTCACCTTTAAGCCACAGCTTGTTACGGCTGCGGCTGTGGTAATGCATCAGCCCGGTCGCCAGTGTGGCGGCCAAGGCCGCCTCATCCAAGTAGGCCTGCATCAGGATCACTCCTGTGCTTTCTTCACGGATAATTGCATTGACCATTCCGTTGCCGTCTTTCTTGATCTGTGACCATAGCCGGGATACCATTAACGGATCGGATCCATCAAATCCCGGTTGGAACGGAGTCGGATATGATAAATAATCCTTATCCTGACCTGGGCTGGAGCGCATAGGTATACCGCGTAATGCCAAGTAGCTTTTCAACTGCGGAATAGTAATTTCGCCAAAATGGAAAAGGCTGGCAGCCAATACTGCTTCTGCCCCACCCAATACAATCCCATCGTAGAAATCGGCAAGTTGGCCGGCACCACCGGATGCAATCACGGGAATGGAAACCGCATCGGCTATCTGCCGTGTGATGCCCAGATCAAATCCTTGCTTCGTGCCGTCACGATCCATACTGGTTAAAAGTATCTCGCCAGCACCCAGCTGCTCGGCCCTTTTAGCCCAAGCCAACGCATTCAGTCCGGTAAAGCGCGTTCCGCCGGCAATCATGACTTCAAATTCGCCTTGGGTATTGCGCCGCACATCAATAGCCACGACGATGCATTGACTGCCAAACCGTTCGGAAGCGGACCGAATCAGTTCCGGATTTTGAACAGCCGCCGAATTGAGCGAGATTTTATCCGCCCCAGCCTGCAGGATCGCCCTGATATCCTCCAGTGAGCGAATACCGCCGCCAACCGTGAACGGAATAAATACCTGGCTGGCCACTTTCCGAACAACATCCAGGAGAATTCCCCGGTCTTCCAGTGTGGCCGAGATATCAAGGAACACCAATTCATCTGCACCGGCAGCGTTATAAGCCCGGGCGATTTCGACCGGATCACCGGCATCACGGATATTGATGAAGTTAACGCCTTTAACGACTCGTCCGCCGCGGACATCAAGGCAGGGGATTATTCTTTTGGCCAACATTGATCCAACCTCACCTTGCCTTCATAGATCGCCTTGCCGACAATCACACCAGCCGCACCGGTCCGTCGCACTGCTTCGATATCAGCATAAGAGCCGATCCCACCAGATGCTATGATGGATAGTCCGCTGGACTCGACCATGGTTTGAATGCTTTCAGTCGCCGAGCCAGACATCATGCCGTCGCGGCTGATATCCGTAAAAATGGCCAATTTGGCTCCGGCTGCGGCCATCATTTTAGCAAACTCCAAGGCCTTCAGTCCGCTGCCGTGGGTCCATCCGGCAACGCTGACTTCGCCGTCCCGCGCATCGATACCGATTGCGACACGGTCCGAATAAGCTGACAGGATTTGCTCTGTAAAGGGGCGGTTCTTGACTGCCGCCGTTCCCAGCACAATCCGTTCGATGCCAAATTCCTCCAAAAGAATGCGTACATGAGCCAAGTCACGGATGCCACCGCCGGTCTGGACTTTCAGTCCTGTAGACCGGCGAATCCTGGCGATCATCTCCGCATGAACGGGAACACCGGTCCTGGCCGCGTCAAGATCGACGATATGCAGCCAAGGTGCGCCGGCAGTCTTAAACTGATGGGCTACTTCAACCGGATCCTGGTGATAGACTGTCACCTGGTCGTAGCGACCTTGGCGCAAACGGACACATTGCCCGCCCAGAAGATCAATGGCAGGATAAATGATCATTCCCTGGCCATGCAATGAGTCAGCGGCCGCTGAAGATGATATCTGCTCAGTCATACCTGCGTTCTCCCATATCAGTTACACATTCTTGCTTCACCCATTGTCCGAGTAGCTGGAGACCGGCTTCGCCGCTTTTTTCAGGATGAAACTGGGTCAGCAGGATCTGGCCGGCTTGAACCGCAGCTGCAAAGGGTATGCCATGTGTACTCCAAGCTGCCACCATAGCTGGATCGGCTGGATCGACATAATAGGAATGGACAAAATAGAAACTGCCGCCTTCCGGCAAAATAGCCAGCCGCGAATTCTGGAGACGATTCCAGCCCATATGCGGAATCTTCAAGTCAGGCTGAGCTGGGAACCGGCGAACAATGCCCGGAAGGATGCCTAAACCGCAGGCCGCGCCTTCTTCACTACGTTCAAACATCAGCTGCATGCCGAGACAAATGCCGAGAAACGGCCGGCCGGTCTGCAGAAAAGCTCGAATAGACTGATCCAGGCCGCGCGACTTTAGTTGCTGGACTGCATATTCCATCGCACCGACACCAGGCAGAATCAATTGACTGGCCTGGGCAACCTGTTCGGGATCTTGGGTAATCCGAGCTGTAAAACCTAGGTAGGTCAAGGCTTTCTCGACACTGCCCAAATTGCCCATGCCATAATCGACAATCGCAATCATATCAAGACCTTACCGGTCAACCGGTAATAGGCATCCCGGTACTTATCGGCAGTTTTGGCGATTACATCAGCCGGAAGGGCCGGCGGCGGCGGATTCTTGTCCCAGTTCTGATTTTCCAGCCATTCGCGGAGATACTGCTTGTCAAAGCTTTTTTGAGCGCGTCCCGGCTGATATTCGGCCAAATCCCAGAAACGGGAGGAGTCTGGGGTGAATATCTCGTCAGCAATAACCAGTTTCCCATCCAGCAGGCCAAATTCAAATTTGGTATCTGCCAGGATGATGCCTCGACTCTCGGCGTATTGAGCGGCTTTAGCATACAAGGCAAGGCTTTTATCCCGGACTTGCGCTGCCAGGTCCTTGCCGATCAAGCTGCCAAGCTGCTCAAAATTAATGTTGATGTCATGTCCGGATTCCGCTTTGGTCGATGGTGTAAAAAGCGGTTCCGGCAGTCGATCAGCTTGACGTAAGCCCTTCGGCATGCGCACGCCGCTGATGGTGCCGGACTGCCGATATTCTTTAAGCGCCGATCCCTCGAGATAGCCACGGACAATGCACTCAGCCGGCAGCATCTTGACCTTGTGCACAAGCATGGAACGGCCGGCCAGTTGGCTGGCATACTGATCGAGTCCGCAAGGATAGGTGCTCGGATCAGTCGAAATCACATGGTTATCCAGCACGTTCTTCAACATATCGAACCAGAATGCTGAAATGCTGTTCAATACAACACCTTTGTCCGGTATCATTTCGTTGAAGACAACATCAAATGCTGAAATCCGGTCAGTCACGATTATCAGAAGCGAATCGCCCAGATCGTAGACATCACGGACCTTGCCACGGATAAATACAGGCAATTTGATAAAACTCGTATCCTTTAACAATGATGACATGGCTGGTCCTCCTATATCCTCTATATCCTTTTTGTCCTCTTACCAAACATAACTGCATGAACATTTTTGAATAGAGCACCCGTTGGCCGGTCAGGGACAGCAATCAGCTACAAGATACCCTTGGTTGACGGTATCACTTCCGGTCGCGAGGGATCGATAGCTACCGCTTCTGCAAAACTGCGGGCAAAAGCCTTGAATAATCCTTCAATCTTATGGTGATCATTCTGGCCATAGAGACAGTTCAAATGCAGAGTCATGCCCGCATTAAAGGCTAAAGCGCGAAAAAATTCCTCGGTAAGCTGGGTTTCAAAGTCGCCGACCAGGTCGCCGGTGAACTGGGCTTTAAAAACCAGGAAGGGGCGGCCGGAAAGATCGATGGTTGACTGAACCAAAGCTTCATCCATCGGAATTACTGCATTGCCGTAGCGGCGTATACCTCGTTTGTCGCCTAAAGCCCTGGCGATGACCTGACCTAGTACAATGCCGATATCTTCTGTCGTATGGTGCCCGTCAACTTGAAGGTCTCCTTTGGCAGACACCTCGAGATCAAGATTGGCATGTTTGGCCAGCAGAACCAGCATATGGTCAAGAAAACCTATGCCGGTCGCGATGCGGGAGGTTCCGGTGCCATCCAGGGTCAAGGCGATGGCTATTTCTGTTTCTTGGGTTTTCCTGTTCATCTTGGCCTGGCGCATCTGAAAACCTCCTTAGCGATTCTCAACATGATCTGCTCTGATTATAACGGATTATACCAGCTTCCGCTATCGATAAGCCTTGGCGATCGTTCGACAAAACGCGACAAAATTTTTAATCAAGGATTGTCCAGCCGCCTGGAAACAGGATCCAGGAACCGGCGGTTGCCATAAATCGGCATTATTTCGCCATATTACCGGCATTTGCAGGTTATAACGTTATCTATCATTGCCCGGGAGCCGACTGGGCAAGGATTTGCCGCAGGGTAACGATCAACTGTTCCATATCGCTGTCGGTACCGATCGTTATGCGCAGATAATTTTCAATCCGAGGTTGGCGGAAATGGCGCACCAGGATGCCGGCCTGACGTAAATCCTGATAAAGCTGGGCGCCGGTGTGCTCCGGATGGCGGACAAACAAGAAATTGGCCTTGGACGGCAAAACCTGAAAGCCGAGTGATTTAAGCGCTTCACTGGTTTTTTCGCGAGTGGCGATAATCGTCGAACGGGTTCTTTCAAACCATTCACCCTCGCCGAAAGCAGCGACAGCGGCTGCCTGGGCCAGACTATCCAGGGTGTAAGAGTTGAACGAATCGCGGATTCGCTCCAGACCCTCGATCAATTCCGGTGCGCCAAGAGCATAGCCAATTCGCAAGCCGGCCAGAGCGCGTGACTTGGAGCAAGTCTGAACTACTAAAATATTGTCATACTCCGCCAGAAGATTGATTGCCGATTCACCGCCGAAGTCAACATAGGCTTCGTCAATGACCAGCAGTCGGTCCGGATCGGCAGCTGCCAGGTCAGCCAGCACATCGAGACCGACTGCCATGCCGGTCGGCGCGTTTGGGTTGGCCAGAACCAGGCCGGCCGATGGTGCCCGCAAGGCATCGATCGGCAAGCTAAAATCGGCATTGAGCGGAACGGTGCGGAAGGGAATATCATACATTCGCGCGTAAACCGGATAGAAGCTATAGGAAATATCCGGAAAGACAATACACTCAGCCGGTGATAAAACCTCTGTTTCGGCGCTTTTGCCCAGATCGGTCCGACTGTTGAAAAACGCCTGGAATACGATGGCCAAGACTTCATCCGAGCCGTTTCCGACGAATATTCCGGCTTCATCTATGCCGTAATATTCAGATAGCTTTTGACGCAATTGCCGACTGCCCGGATCTGGATAAAGCCGAAGGCGATCAGCCGGATAGGCGCGAATCACTTGCAGAACCGCAGCCGCTGGCGGATAAGGGTTCTCGTTGGTGTTCAATTTGATGAAGGATCGGTCACGCGGTTGTTCGCCGGGAACATAAGGGATCAACTGGTGAGTCTTGCGCCCCCAAAGTCGCCTGGTGTCTGGTTTATCGGCCATTTCTGTCGCCTCCTGCGGTCCCGGCTGCCGTAGCAGATGCGGTATTTGGCGTTTTAGGCAATGCGGAAATTCCTGGGTCAGCGTTGGCGCAACGGCCAGCCAGCATATCGGCGTCAAAACGGACCCGAATGGCTTCGGCATGCGCCCGCAGGCTTTCGGCTTCAGCAAAGTCGGCGACCGAACGCCAACAGGCGGCAAGATCACCCTTCGTGTAACGGATCAGGCTGATTTTCTTGATGAAATCTGTCGTATTGAGCGGCGAGAAAAAGCGAGCGGTCCCGCTGGTCGGCAACACATGGTTTGTTCCGGCAAAATAATCACCCAATGGCTCGGGACTATAGGGGCCGATGAAAATGGCACCGGCATTGCGAAGGCGCGGAACATAGTTGTCCGGCATGGCCACGCAGATCTCCAGGTGTTCCGGCGCCAGTTCATTGGCGAAGTCAACCGCAGTATCCAGATCCGGCACAATCAAAATGGCGCCATAATCTGGCAAAGAACGGGCCAGGATGCCAATTCGGGGCATCAAGGCGGCGCGCCGGCTGACTTCGGCTGCGACAGATTCGGCCAAACCCGGTGAATCGGTAATCAGAAGCGCTGAGGCCAGGACATCATGTTCCGCCTGGGACAGAAGATCTGCGGCCACGAAAGCGGGATTGGCGGTCTGGTCGGCGATGACCAGGATCTCGCTGGGACCGGCGAACATGTCGATGTCAACCTGGCCGAAGACCAGACGCTTGGCCGTATTGACATAAATATTGCCCGGACCGGTTATTTTGTCCACCCGGGGGATCATGCTGGTTCCGAAGGCCATGGCAGCGATCGCCTGGGCGCCGCCTACCCGGTAAATCTCATCGGCGCCGGCGATCGAAGCGGCAGCCAGGATAGTTGGATCGACAGATCCATCGGCGCGCGGCGGTGTGCACATGACTATCCGGCGGACGCCTGCAGCCTTGGCCGGAACAATATTCATCAGGACCGAGGACGGCAGCGGTGCCGTACCCCCGGGTACATAGACGCCGACCGTATCCAGCGGCCGGTTGATCAGGCTGAGCGTACCGCCGTCACCGGCCGGCAGACAGAGATCGGCCGGGATCTGGGCTTGGTGGAAACGCAGGATGTTGGCTGCGGCCTGACGTAAAATATTCATCAGGTTCAGATCGACCTTTTCCAGGGCAGCGCCGATTTCCTGCTCGCTGACCCGCAGTTGATCCGCCTTCAGCTGAACTTTGTCGAACTGGGCGGTCAGCGTCAGCAAAGCGGCGTCACCATGCTGGCGAACCTGGCTGAGTATTGACTCGGTGGCCCGGATCACCGGCTCCAGATCCATTTTTCCGCGCAAGCCGAGACGATTGGCCAGGCTGCCCAACTCCCGGCGGTCGGTCCGGATTACCGGCATGGCCGGGACATTGACGTTGGCAGTTGCATTCTGCGGAACAGTCATACGCAATCCTCTCCCTTTTCCTGCACCAATCCGGTCGCCGCGGCCGCCTCGGACTCCCGGGCTTTGTTCAAATCCAATTGCTGGCGTACCGCCTGAATCAGCGGATTGATCCGATCGGCTTTCATTTTCATGCTGACACGATTGACAACCATCCGGGCGCTGATCTCAGCAATCGGTTCCAGTACTTCCAGACCGTTCTCCCGCAAGGTGCGCCCGCTTTCGACAATATCAACGATAACCTCGGCCAGGCCGATCAGCGGCGCCAATTCAACTGAGCCGTTCAAGCGGATAATTTCAACGCTTTCCCGTTTTTTAATCTCGAAAAATTCCCGGGCAATCCGCGGATATTTGGTGCCCACGCGCTTGTTGGGGATGCTGTCCAGTTTGCCGGCCAGTCCGGACGGCCCGCAGACGCACATCCGGCAGGCGCCGAAGCCCAGATTAAGCACTTCGTAAAGAAGACGGCCTTCCTCAAGCAAGGTGTCCTTGCCGACGACACCGATGTCAGCCGCGCCATATTCCACATAAGTCGGGACATCAGCCGGTTTGGCCATGATAAAGCGCAGGCCGTTCTGTTCATCCTCCAGGATCAGTCGGCGGGACTTCTCTTTAGCTGCCGAGCAGTCATAGCCTGCCTGCTCCAGCAGCTCGATTGCCTGCTCGGCCAGGCGGCCTTTGGATAATGCGATGGTCAGCATCTGCATCTTCAAACCTCCTTGTCCAGCCAGGTCAACTGGCCCGCAGCATCCAGCCAGGCGGCATGCCATTGCTGCTGCCGGCTCCGCCTGGTCAGCCGGTCCGGATCATGGTTCAGGCAATCGCAGATCACGCGCCGGCCTTCCTGGCGCAGGCGGGCGGCCATGGCGAAGGCCTGGGCCCGGCAGCCGTCGGCGAAGCCCAGCAGAACAACCGGATTGGCGTGCAGATTCAAGCGGTTTTGACGGCGCAGGGCGGTCAGCACAAAGTTGAGTCCGATCGAAAAGCCGGTCGCGGAAAGGTCCCGGCCGAAGGCCTGGACCAACTGGTCATAACGGCCGCCGCTGAA
>JAEXPB010000369.1 GCA_023438965.1 Bacillota bacterium
GGTAAAGGACGGTCACGCCCAAGCCGGCAATGTAGTCCAGCTTTTCCCGGATGCCCGCCAGGGAGCCGCCGTAAAAATCGCAAGCCATGTAACCGGTTTCCGGCCGGCCATGGAAATCGACATCCTCCTGCCAGTCGGCGTGGAAAATCCGCTCCGCCCGTTCGTTGACGCGGAACCGGTCCGCTGTGAAAGCGCTGTCGCGCCGGAAGCGGTCGGGGAAAATCTGATAGATGACCGCGCCGGTGAGCCAGTCCGGAACTGTAAAATCCCGGTCATAGACTGTGATCTGCCAGGCCGCCGGCGTATGCGGTTCACCGGGCAGGTAGCGCGGATGGGACGGGCTGATCTGGCCGCGGCCTTCCAGGTTCTCGCGGTCGGCTGTATAGAAGAACCGGCCCACTGCCGTATCGAATTCAAACCAGTCGAAGAACAGGCAGGGTACAGCCGGCATGCGCAAGCTGAGCCGATAACACCGGGTGCCCGGTTCCGCCGCAACCGCCGTTGCCGGCACGCTGCAGCCGGGCTCCAGCGGTTCCAGCCGGGTCCGGCTCTCCTGGAAACGGGTCAGGCCATAAGCGTAACAGAGATTAGCCGCCAGGATCTTCTGCCCTTCGGGATTGATCTGCAAGCCAAACCGGACCAGTGTTCCGGCCGGAACTGCGCCGTAGGGGTCGCGATATTCCAGGGAGCGGCTCCGGTGCAGCAGCAGCATGTCTATCAGCTCCGGACGGCCTGGTAGAGTTTAATATAACCGGCGGCGGAATGATCCCAGGAATAATCCCCCTGCATGGCGCTGCGGACCAGCTTCTGCCAGGCATCCGGCGCGTGGCGGTAGACGTCGCAGGCATAACGGGTTGCGAAGAGGAATTCGTGGGCGTTGATGTTGGTGAACGAAAAGCCATTGCCGGCACCGGTGAATTTGTTGTAAGCCTGGACCGTGTCGCGCAGGCCGCCGGTTTCGCGGACGACCGGCAAGGTGCCGTAGCGCATGGCAATCATCTGCGACAGACCGCAGGGTTCAAAAAGCGACGGCATCAGGAAGATATCGGCGCCGGCGTAAATTCGATGCGACAGCGGGACGTCGAAGGTGATGCGGACGGCCAGCTTGCCCGGGTTGTGCGCGGCAAAGGAAGTCAGCGCCTGCTCGTACTCCGCCTCGCCCGATCCCAGGATCACCATCTGCATGCCGTCGTCCAGCATTTCGTCCAGGACGCGAATCAGGAGGTCCAAGCCCTTCTGATCGGTCAGGCGGGTGATCATGCCGGCCAGCGGAATATTGGGCGCTGCCGGCAGCCCCATTTCCTGCTGCAGTGCCGCTTTGCAGGCCGCCTTGCCGGCCACCCAGCTGCTGGTGTCGTAAGTGGCGGCGATCAGCGCATCCCGCGCCGGGTCATACTCCCGGTCGTCGATGCCGTTCAGCAAACCGCTGACCTTGTGCGCCTGCGCCTGCAGCAGCTGATGCAGACCTTCACCGTAGTATTCGGTCATGATTTCCTCGGCATAAGCGGGCGAGACGGTGGTCACCCGGTCGGCATAGACGATGCCTGCTTTCATGAAATTCGGCACCCCGTCCTTGAGCACGCCGCCTTCGGTCAGAAAACGCTCCGGCAGGTCCATCAGGTCGGCAATCCGCTCGCGGCCATGAATGCCCTGGTATTTCAGGTTATGGATCGTGTAAACGGTTCGCAGTTCCAAATGGTGGCCATAAGGACGGAAATGGGCTTCGAGCAGGCAGGGGATCATGCCGGTCTGCCAGTCGTTCAGATGCAGAATATCCGGCTCGAAGCCCATCGGCGCTCCGAGCGCCTCCAGGACCGCGCGCTGGAAAAAGCTGAAGCGCTCGATGTCAAAGGAATAATCGATGTAGATCTGGTCGTGGCCGAAGTAGAATTCATTATCGATGAAATAAGTCGGGACACCGTTGACAGTCATGCTCAATAGGCCGCTGTACAAAGTCCGCCAGCCCAGTTTGATCATCGCCCAGCGGTGGAAAGTCAGCTCCCGGGCATATTTTTCCTTGATCCGCTTATAGAGCGGCATCACCACGCGCACATCCAGGCCGGCCTGACGCAGCCGGGGCGGCAAAGCGCCCAGAACATCGCCCAGGCCGCCGGTTTTGGCCAGCGGCGCCATTTCGGCAGTCACAAAGAGGACTTTCAACGGATTCATACGATCGCCCCTTTGCCGATGACCACCGGATAATCCGATTGGCCGACCAGCTTGATGCCGGGCTTGACCACGCAGTTTTTATCCAAAATGACATTCTCCAGCTCCACGCCCTCCGAGATGAAGGTGTCCTGGAAAACAATGCAGTTGTGCAGAACCGCGCCACGGGATACCGTCACGCCGCGGAATAGGATGCTGTCGGTCACCGAACCGCTGATCCGGCAGCCGTCGGAGATCATGCAGTTGCTGACGGTATTGCCGGTATTGTAAAGGGTCGGCGCCTCGTCCTTGACCTTGGTGTAGACCGGCAGGCCGGACCAGAAGAGTTCGCGGCGGGTGTCCTCCTGCAGCAAGCGCATGGCACTGTTGAAATACGACGCCACGGAATTGATGCGCAGGACCAGTCCCTTGTATTCGATGCCCCGGATATGGTAC
>JAEXPB010000411.1 GCA_023438965.1 Bacillota bacterium
CCGCTGCTCCAGCCATTCGGCTACATCGTCGCCGGCATCCGGCATCAGCTGGACCATCAGGCCGCCGGCGTGGCGGATGCCGTTCTGGTCCAGCTGGACGCCCAGGCTGACCGCGGACGGGATCTGCTCGGAAACCGCCAGATAATAGGTCAGGTCCTCGGCGATCTCGCCGGAAACCAAACGGACTTTGCCGACATAGGGTTCTTTGAGTCCGATGTCGCGCATGATGGTCAGCGTGCCTTTGCCGACCGCGGCACCGACATCAAGCTTGCCCGGTCGGATATACCGGGTTTCGACCACCGGCTGGCTGACCAGGCCGCGAACCGTCGCATTGCCCTCGCCGATGACCGTCAGGCTCTGCAGCGGGCCGTCGCCGTGGATAATCGCCGTGATGGAATCGGTATCGTTCTTCAGGTCCTGCTGGGTCATCATCAGGATGCCGCTCATCAGACGGCCGAGCGCTGCCGCAGCCAACGGCGACAGCTGATGCAGCCGCACCGCCTCGCGGCAGGTGTCAGTCGTCCGGCAGGCAAAAGCCCGCACCGCGCCTTGAAGGGACGTCGCCCGCACAATATAGTCACCGCCCGGATCAGTCCGGTTCATCGTCTCACTCCTTCGATCGTTCGGCTCGGTCACAGCGGCCGCACTGGCTGCAACGGCCGGCGCACCACATAAAAATGGCGCTCGTCGGTCGCGGCAGCCGGCCTTTCGGCCAGATCGCCCAGGCGGGCGAGCAGTTCCAGACCCGCTGCACGTGCCCATTGACGGACTTGGGCCGGACTGTAGTATTTCTCCGCAATCGTCTCGTCATGCCGGCTATAAGTCCCGTCCGGCAGTCGGCTGAACAAGGTCAGGTCCGACCGGCTGATGCCGCTGCGGGGGTTGTAGCGGTTCTGCCAGAACAGCGTCTGGTCATCCGTGTCCTGATAAAAAAGCTGCCGGCCCAGCGTCCGGGCCAGGTGGCGCCGGGAAGCCAGATCGAAGATCAGCAGTCCGCCCGGGTTCAGGTAATTGCCGCACAGCTGGAGCACACGCGCTGCCTGTACCGGTCGGATCAGGTGATTCAGGGTATCGAGCAGGCAGACGGCCAGGTCGACTGTGCCGAACAGTTCGAAGCGGCTGATGTCCTGCTGCAGGAAAAGCGGCGCCGGACGGTCGCCGGGTGACTTGACGGGCTGGCCAGCGGCAGCGGTTTCGTCGGCTGTCGCGGCTTTGCGACGGGCCTGGTCAAGCATGGCGGCTGACCGGTCGATGCCGATCGGGTCATAGCCGCGGCGGGACATCTCCAGGCAGAAGCTGCCGGTGCCGCAGCCCAGGTCCAGCAGCAGCGGACGGCCGTTCTGGCCATCTCCCGACCCCTGGCGCTGGCTGAAGCGGGTTTCCAGGCGCTGAATAAAATCAGCCCAGGCCGGCAGGTCGATATCCTGCTGGAAGCGGTCATAGACCGGTGCCAGAAGCTGGTATGTCGGCTGTTCGATCATTCTCGCCTATTTCAGACCCTTCAGATAATCGATGGCGGCTTTCAGCTGGGTATCCAAATCGAGGGTTAGCCGGCTGATTGCCGTACCGCTGGCCGCATCCGGCAGGGAGACTGCCTGGTCCGGGGTCAAGCCGACTTCCTCGATGCTTTCGCCCTTGGGCAGATAGTACAGGAAATTGGTCAAATTGATCGCCGAACCGTCGCTCAGCGGGATGGTGATCGTCCCGGAGCCTTTGCCGAATGATTGCTCGCCGATCAGATAAGCCTTGCCATTGTCGCGCAGGCAGCCGGAGAAAAGCTCCGACGCACTGGCCGACATGCCGTTGATCAGGATGGCATAGCGCATGTCCGCCGGCACGCCGCTGGAAGCTTCGGACGACCAGGTGCGTTCAAAGGGCTTGCCGCTGTCCCGGCCTTTGATGCTGGCGATCGTCGCCTTGGGCAGCAAGTAGTCAAGCATCTGGATGACCTCGTCCGCCAGACCGCCGGTATTGTTGCGCAGGTCGAAGACGATGTTCCTGGCGCCTTGCGCCTGCAGACTGTCGACAGCTTTCTTGAAGTTGGCTGCCACGCCGCTGGAAAAGTCGCGGATCTGGACATAGCCCAGACCGGGCTCCAGCATCCGGCTGGCGACATTGATGTTGGCGATTTTGCGCCGCGTCGCCGTCACAGTGATGTTCTTCGCGGCGGACGGCCGATAGACGACCAAGGTGACCTTCGTGCCTTCCGTGCCGCGCACCAGGGCGGCCAGCGAGCTGATGTCCGTAATGCCGGATACCTCTTTGCCGTCAACCGCGACGAAGATGTCGCCGACCAGCAGGCCGGCTTCTTCCGCCGGGCTGGCTTCCACAATATCGGTTATTTCAACCTGGTTGTCCTTGTTCAGGAAAACGATCGCACCGATACCGCTGTAGTTGCCGCTCATCGATTCCTCGATCTGTTTGTTCTGCTCGGCTGTCAGATACATGGTATAGCGGTTGCCCAGTTCATCGACCAAACCGCGGGTCATCGCTTCCAGCATTTCCGCGTCGGTCAGGTCCTTGTAGAAATTCTGGTCGACCTCCTGGTAGACGGTTTGCAGCTTGGCCAGCGCGGCCTTGGTCGCCGCATCTTCGGCAAACCGGATGCCCAGGCCGTCACCGGCGCCCGAGCCGCTGTTCGTATAGCCGATGAATAGGAGAATGCCGATGCCGGCAGTCAAGGAAAAGGTCAAAAGCACGGTGATCAAGGCGGTCAGGACATACTTCCAGAACTGCGGCCGGACGGTCGGCGCCGGGGCAGGCTGCTCCTGGCTGGTTGAATGCTGGTAAGCTGCGGGTTCGTTGCTCATGGGTTTATCTCGCTTTCTAGTGGACGTAATTCAGCGGATTGACGGTACTGCCGTCGATCATGACTTCAAAATGGAGATGCGGACCGGTCGAGGTGCCGGTGCTGCCGCACAGGCCGATCCGGTCTCCAGCCTGGACAATGGCACCTTCTTTGACAAGCGTGGATTTTAAATGGGCATACAGGGTTGACACCCCTTCGCCATGGTCGATGACGATATAGTTGCCGTAGCCGGTACCGCCGGTATTGCGGCCTTCATAGTTGTTGCGGACCATCAGGACCATGCCGCTGCGGGCGGCGATGATCGGGTTGCCGTATTGGCCGCCCAGATCGACGCCGGAGTGAAAGCGATAAACATGGTAGATCGGATGCAGGCGCATGCCGTAAGGTGAATAAACCGTATGATCGCCGGGATAAGGCCATATCCAGCCGTCGGCCGACACCTTGTCGCCGGGCAGGTGGGCTTGCTGGGCTGCCTGCGTGGCGCGGGCTGCTGCCGTGGCCCGGGCGGCGGCCGTCGCTTTGGCGGCGTTCTCGGCGGCCAGCTGTTTCTGCAGCGCGGCCACTTCCTTGGCCAGATTGGCTGAGTCTTCATTCAACTGATCTTCGGCAGCCAGCTGCGAATTCAATTTCAGTTGCGTCTGGTTCAAATCTTTCTGCGTCGCTGCGGCGTTGGCCTTCAGTTTGGCCAGGTCGGCCTCCAGCTGTTCGACAACCGCGGTCATCTCCTGCGAGTGCTTCTCCGCCTGGTCCCTGAGCAAGGCCGCATTATCCTTGGCCGCCTGCAGGTCGTCCAGCATCTGCTGGTCGTTGTCGGCCACGATGGCCATGAACTGCAGCGTCGTGAAAAAACCCTGCAGGTTGTTCGATTCGAGAAAGACCTCCAGGATCGAGCGTTTCTGATGGTCGAACATCACCTGCATCCGTTGGACGTATTGGGCCTGCTTGTTCTGCAGATCCTCGACCGCCTGGGCGTATGCGGCATAGGCCTTTTCCATTTCCGCCACCGCCGCGGCCAGTTGATTCGATTTATCCTGGTAAATTTGCTTCTGCTCATCGCTGCGCTCATTCAGCCAGGCCAACTGGCCGCTGAGCTTGTCGCGGTTCTTGCTGAGCTGGGTATTCTCTTTTTCCAGCTTGTCCAGCTTGGCATCCAGTGCGCTCTGCTTGTTTTTGGCTTCAGCCAAAGCCTCGCTGGTCGTTTGGGCGAACACCGCGACAGGCGCCGGGCCGGCTCCCCATGCCAGGAGCAAACCGGCCAGAAGCAGGCAGACCGCCCTCTTCCAGGCTTTCCGGCTTTTGTTGGTCAGAACAGGCTGTGCGGGCATGGGCTTCCTCCTCCCCTTAAACCCGGATATGGCGGCGTACCGAGATCGCACTGCCAAAGGCGCCGACTCCGGAGCCGATCAGCAGGTTGATGGCGATGATCAGCCGGGAAATTTCGGTTGAACTAAGCATGGCCAGCACATCGGTCGGTTGGGTGCCGACCATTAGCAGGCTATAAAGCCGGCCATAACCGACGAGAATGACCAGCCAGGCGATCAGGGCGCCGGCCAGGCCGACCAGGCCGCCTTCAATAATATAGGGTATTCGGATATACCAATTGGTGGCGCCGACATATTTCATGATGCTGATTTCTTCGCCGCGGGCGAAAACAGCCACACGTACCATGTTGGATATGATGAAAAAGGATATAATGCTGAGAACCACAAAAGCTGCCAGCGTTGCGTAGTTGACCCAGACAATGGCCCGGCTGAGGAACTGCATGACCGTCAGTTCCAGCGAAACCTTGCGCACACCAGGCACACCGCTGAGCTGGGCTTGGAATGACTCGCCCAGGGCGGGGTCGGTCAGGCGGACTGTATAGGTGTATGGCATGTTCTCGGCGGCGAAACCTTCGAAAAGGTCGGAATTGCCCATATTCGCCTTGAAGGATTCCAGGTTTTGTTCCGGTGTGCAGCGCTGGAAATCCTTGACCGCGCTATTCCCGGTCAGCGCCGCGTCGACGGCGGCCAGCTGCTGGCCGGTGACGCCGATTTCCATGGTGATTTCCACTGGCGGCTGCTGACCGGCCACCGTCATGATATGACGGGCATTCAGCGAGAAAACGGTAAATGCGCCCATCAGGATCAGCATCAGGGCAATGGTCGTGACCGAAGCGAGGGTAACCAGCGGATGGCGAATGATGCTGCGCAGGCCTTCGCGGATGGAATGGCTGATCAAGGTCAATTTCATGCGTCGGCCTCCGCTTCGGCCAGGGGTGCCGATGGCTGAATTATCTCTGCGGCGGGTTCCGCGCCACGGGCGGCCGCCAGTTCCGCGGGACGGACCACAGACGGCGGCGGGACGGGACAAGCCCGCTGCACATAGCCGCCTTCACAGTCGTCGCGTACCAGACAGCCGTCATCGATCTCCACCACCCGTTTTTTCATACGGTTGACCAGGTCCTGGTCATGGGTGCAGATGATGACCGTTGTGCCGCTGCGATTGATCTCTTCCAGGAGGGCCATGACCGCCTCGCTGTTCGTCGGGTCCAGATTGCCGGTCGGCTCGTCGGCGCGGATCAGCATCGGATTGTTGGCCATCGCCCGGGCGCTCGCCACCCGCTGCTGCTCGCCGCCGGAAAGCTCGCCGGGCCGGGCGCCGGCCTTGTCGCGCAGGCCGACGATGCTCAGCACGATCGGCACCCGGCGGCGGATGGTCCGCCGCGAGCTGCCGATGATCTCCATCGCAAAGGCAACATTCTCATATACTGTTTTGGTGTAAATCAGGCGAAAATCCTGGAACACCATGCCGATATTGCGGCGCAAATAGGGGACCAGACTGCGGCGGATGCGGGCAATGTCAAAGTCGTCGATCAGAACCTGGCCCTGGGACGGTTTCTCTTCGCAGGTCAGCAGCTTGATCAGCGTGGACTTGCCCGCACCGCTCCGGCCGATGATGAAGACGAATTCGCCGTCCCGAATCGTAAAGCTGACGTCCCTCAGGGCTACTGTGCCCGTCTGGTAGGTCATCGATACATTGTTGAACTCAATCAAGACCTGACCTCCCCGAGGGTCCTGCCGGTTTTAGCCATGCCACCACTTGCTTCCGGATGTTTTCAATGAACCCTTGTCCTGTTTCTCCAAATATTTGCGGACCATCGACGCCAGTTTGAAGAGCACGGCGTCATCAAAACTGCGCAGATCCAGGCCGGTGATCTTCTGGACCTTGTCCAGGCGATAGACCAGCGTGTTGCGATGAACGAACAGCTGACGGGACGTCTCGCTGCCGTTCAGGTTGTTTTCGAAAAATTTCTGGATTGTCAGCAGCGTTTCGCTGTCCAGGGCTTCATATGCGCCCTTGGGAAACACTTCGTCCAGGAACATATGGCACAGTGTCGGCGGCAACTGGTAAATCAGGCGTCCTAAACCGAGCTGGTCATAACGCATGACATAGTTGTCGCTCTCGAAGATGCTGCCGACAGTCAGGGCCAGCGATGCTTCGCGGTAGGACTTGGCCGTGTCCTTCAGGGTTTCGGCCGGCATGCCGATGCCAATGTGGACCTTGGCCATTGATTCGGCGTTGAGGTTGTCCAGGATCAGGCCGGCCATTGCGTCGATCTGATCCGGCTCATCCTTCGGGTAGTCGGTCAGGAGGACAATGGTCTCCTCATCCATGGCGAGAATGTAATTGCTCCGGCGGTCCGGAAAGAGGTGCTGCATGATCTCGAGGCAGTCAACCTCCTCGGCCTGTTCGATGCGAATCAGGTAAGCCAGGCGAGGCACAGTGTAG
>JAEXPB010000219.1 GCA_023438965.1 Bacillota bacterium
TATACCGGCAGTCAGGCCGTTAAGAACTGCGGCTGCGGCACTTATATCACCGGCGACAGCCGTCGATTCGACTGCCGGCGGGAACAGCGCCGGATCCAGGCCGAGCCGGGCCAGCAGCGGCAAGCTCCAGGCATTGCCGCGCACATCGTACAATCCGGTGCCGGAAGCATCGGAAACCTCGGTCAGGCATTCGCCGGTCAGCAAATAGCGGATGTAATCTTTGGGGTTGAGAATCAAGTCGGTCCGGGCGAAATTGTCCGGTTCGATTTGCTGCAGCCAGCGGATCTTACCGCCGGTATAGCCGGTCAGCATCCGGTTGTTGGTCAGACTGAGCAGGCTGTCCGGCCCGCCGGCCAGAGCGGTGATTTCTTCGCACTGCCTGCCGGTGCGCTGGTCATTCCAGAGAATCGCCCGCCGGATGACCTGCCGGTCCCGGTCCAGCGCCACCATACCGTGCATTTGGCCGGACAGGCCGACAGCGGCGATCGTGAATTCCTGGCAGACCGGAACGACGCGACGCAGCGCCCGGATCGTCCCCTGCCACCAGTCGGCCGGATCCTGTTCGGTCCAGCCGTCTTGCGGCGTATAAAGCGGATATTCCTCCACCGCTGAGGCAATTATCCGGCCTGTGCCGGAAATGGCCAGAACTTTGACACCCGAAGTGCCGACATCAATACCGATCAAACAGGTCTTGTCCATTATATTCTCCTTCCCGGCTGCAGCCGAACAGCGAATCATCAATCAGATGCTCGCGAATCCATATCTCGTTGCGGGTCAGTGTTCGCCGCGGCGGTGCGGTGCCGTCGAGCAGGTAATCAAACAGCTGCCGGACGGATTCGTATCCCTGCCGAACCGGCTCCTGCCCGATCGCGGCAGTTATTACGCCCTCGCGCAGGTAATGCGCCGTGCTGTGCGTCTGGTCGAAGCAGACTACACGGATCAACCGCCCGCCGGCAGATTCCTGCAGGGCGCGGCAGGCGCCGGCTACGCCGCCGGCAGTCAGGTACAGGGCATTCATATCCGGCCAGCGCTGCAACGCATCGCTTACCAGACTGGCTGACCGTTCGTCATCGTCCTGGTTTTCCTGAATGTCCAGGATGGTCACCGCCGGATAATAACGCCGGATCACCTGGTTGAACCCATGAATCCGCTGGTTGTGGCCCAGGATCTGCGTTGAGCCGGTGATAATCAGTGTCCGCAGCTGCTGTCCGGCGGAAAGCAAGCCGAATATTCCGGCGGCTATCCGGCCGCTGCGGGTATAATCGTTGCCGACATAGCTCAAGTGCGGCCCCGTCGATATTTCCGTATTGAAGAAAGCCACCGGTATCCGGGCCGCCGCCAGCTCAGCCAGCAGGCCGGTCACATCGGGGTGGTCGATCGGCGCGAAAGCCAGACCGCTGATCCCTTCCGCCAGCAGCGAACGGATCTGGGCGATCTGGTTGTCCACCGCAAACCCCTTCGTGGTCCGAACCGATAAAACCAGTCCCAGGTCAGCCAGTTCGGCCGCAGCCTGGTCAATCCCCTGTCGCACTTCATCGAAAAAATCATTGCCTATCGCCGGCATCTGAATGCCAATGCGCAGCGGTTTCCGGCAAATACCGAGCATTTTGCCGGCCCGGTTGGTTTTGTAGCCCTTTTCGGCAGCAATCGCCTGAATGCGCGATTTGATCTGCGGATTGATGCCGGCCCGGTCATTCAGCGCCCGGTCAACCGTCCCGCGGGAAACGCCGGCGAGTTGGGCTATTTGCCTGATCGATACGCCCATAAGCCCAAATACTCCTTCCAAGTGACTTCGTGCCCGGGCACGGTATTGAATTCATCATAAATCAGCCGGATCTTCCTGTCAATCGGCGCCTCGCCGGCAATTGTCAGAAAAGCGTCATTTTATCGCAATCTTATCACCTGAACAGAACAGGAACCGCGTGATATAATTGCGCTAATATGGCTTGCTATATGCTTGACTGACCAACAGCCAGCCGGGGGATGGATATGGATTTCATTGAACTGGTACAACTGGTTGATATCAATGCCTTTTCGTTGATCATCCTGATGATCTTGTTGATCACCATCCGCAACAAGTTCAAGCAGGACCTGATTCCGCACCGGTTGTTCAACGGGCTGATCCTGATGAACATGCTGCTGTCGGTGATTGAAATCCTGGGCTGGGTCTTCGACGCCAATGCCGGGATGACCGGCCCGACGGCACATTGGCTGAATCAGACCGCCAATGCCTGCCTGTATGCCCTGGTGCCGATGCCGGCCGTACTCTGGTTCCTTTATGCGCATTACCAGGTTTTCCATGATCCGGTCCGGCTGCGGCGGGTTGCCGCGATCCTGGCGCTGCCGGCCTTGGCCAATCTGGTGCTGTCCATCGTTTCGCTCCGGACCGGCTGGTTCTTTTATGTCGATAAAGATAATTACTACACACGCGGCCGTTTTTTCTTCGTCCATGTCGTCATCGTCTACAGCATCATCCTGGCCGCCTGCCTGATGATCCTGGTCAACCGCCGTTTGCTGGAAAAGCGCAGTTTCTGGGCGTTGCTCCTGTTC
>JAEXPB010000220.1 GCA_023438965.1 Bacillota bacterium
GGGCTGGACATAATGGCTGATCATCAGCGACAGGAAAATACCGAACAAGGCATAAGCCGAGAAGATGGCGGCCATTTGCCCGAAGTCCCGCCAGTTGCCGACGATGAGCGTCTGGATGGCCCAGATCAGCAAGACCAGGGTCAGGATGCTCATGATCGGAACCATCACATAGGCGAACAGAATTTCGATGAAAGCCGGGTGCTTCTGGGCGGTGGCCAGATGATCATCAGCGCGGTCCCGCCGGAAGGACGGGAAGTAGCCGAGGAAAAAGGCAAACCAGCCCAAGGCTGACCAGACGGCGATATGCTGGTAGACTTCCTCCCGCAGATCCGAATACAGGAGGGACTTGACGGTGAAGGCGACAAAGAAGAGCCCCAGCATGATGACCAGCCCGTAGATCAGGGCGATCAGCGCGGATTTCAACACCATGAAGGATGCCTGGTTGTAATCGCAACGGTCGGCATCGCGGGCAACGACCAGCAGGAAGACCAGGAAGGAAATCGCCGAACCGGCGATCAGCCGTGCGGTGATCAGCTCGGGAATCGTGGCCGGCTGCTGCTGCAGCAGCCAGAAGACACCGCCGGCGGCGAGCAGGGCGAGGATGTTGGCGCCGGCGAACAGCAGCGGGCGATAACGGCGGGTCAGGGCCAGAACAGCCAGCGCCAGGCCGAGAAATGCGCCCAGCAGGCAGGATAGCTGCAAGTTGCGGAGAATGCGCTCGAGAGCGGTATTGTCGCTTTCAATCAGGATTGTGGCCGAAACGGCAATCAACACCGCGCTGACCATCGCAGCCGGAAAGCGGGAAAAGGCTTTGGCGCCGCCCTGGAAAACACGTCCGATCGCCTGCTTCATCTTACCCATCTGTCAGACCTCCCGATCATCTGCCGGCTGCGCGGCACAAATCGCTGCAGTACCGGCCAGGCCGCTTGATTGAATAACATTATAGCCGAAGTGGGCTGTCTGATACAGCTATTTTTAATCAATCCGCGGACCGGCGACCGGATTGAACTGGCCGGCTGATTCAGCTAAAATGAAATCAACCCGGGATCTGCCGATCCGAGACCGCCGGTCGGCCAGTTTCCGGCGCGGGAGGTGACAACAATGCAGCGGACAGTCCGGATTACCTGGCATGGCCATTCCTGTTTCACCCTGGATGACGGCAGGCATGTTTTAGCCCTGGATCCCTATGATCCGGGCATGATCGGTTATCCGCCCCTGAAGATCAAGGCTCACGCCATGCTGGCCAGCCATGGCCATGGCGACCATAATTACCGGTCGGCGGTCCAATTCCTGCCGGCATCGGGCGAGGTGCTCCGCCAGGTGGCCGCATTGCCGGAGAATGGTGCCGCATCCGCCACATCTGCCGCTGCGGCAAGCCAACCGGACAGCCCTTATTTGTACCGGACGGTGGAAACGAGCCATGATGAAACCGACGGCAGCAAACGCGGCCGCAACACGGTACATGTCATTCTGGCCAATGGCCTGCGGATCGTCCACCTGGGCGACCTCGGCCACTGCCTGAGCGCGGAGCAGGCAGCGGCGATCGGCCGTCCGGACCTGCTGCTGATCCCGGTCGGCGGTTATTACACGATCGACGCGGCGGCAGCCTGCGCTGTCATTAACCAACTGCAGCCGGCCAATATCGCACCGATGCATTACCAGATCGGTTACGGCAATCTGCCGATTGCCAAAGTCGAGTCCTTCCTCAGCCTGGCGGCCGCCAACTGGGAGATCCGGAAGCTGGCCGGCCCGACCCTGGAATTGACAGGGCAGATGTGCGGTCTGTGCTGTGTTTTCCATTATCAAGCTGCTATTTGACCGAAAGGAGGGTGATGAACATGATTCTGGTCAGTGCCTGCCTGGCAGGTGTCAATTGCCGCTACAACGGCGGCAGCAGCGAGGACAAGCTGATCGCTGAACTGGTCCGCCAGGGCAAGGCGATCCCGGTATGTCCGGAACTGCTCGGCGGATTGTCGGTGCCGCGTCCCAGCTGCGAACTCGTCCGTGATCCGGAGAAAAGCCATCTCCGGGTGCTCAGCCGGGACGGACGGGATTTCACGGCCGAATTCACCAAGGGCGCCAAGAAGGCCCTGGCGGTGGCCAAGGCCCTGGGCTGTGAAAAGGCCATTCTGAAGTCGCGCAGCCCATCTTGCGGCTGCGGCCTGGTTTATGACGGCACCTTCTCCGGCAAGCTGGTCAGCGGTAACGGCCTGGCTGCCGATTTGCTGGCCAGTCACGGCATCAAGGTATTTTCCGAGAATGATTTCCACCAGCAGAACCAGCCGCTGCAGGAAGAAATCTGATCGTCAGATCTGGTCCGGACCCGGCCAGGCAAACGGCAGGGGGAACCAGCTGTTCAACAGCCGGCTTGCTTCGGTTGTCACTGGCAGGTCCGCCGGCAGAAGCATGGCCGGCGGGAGAGGCCCGAAGACCAGACGAGTCGCCAAAGCGTCATCCAGACTGATCCGGGAGCCGGCATCAACCGCATCGGCATTGGCGATGGCGGTGCAGGCGACTTCGCGCCCCTCGACAGCCAGCCGCAGATCGAGTGCCCTGTCCGGCCGAATGATCTGCAAATGGAGGATGCCGTCCGCCAGGTCCGCCTGAATGGCTTTCAGGCGCAGGTAACTTTCCAGTACCGGCGGCCAGTCCAGAATATTGACATTGTAGGCGGTCGATATTGACCAGGATTCGCAGATCCGGCTGAACTGCCGGATTGATGCCAATTCCCAGGGCTTCAGCGCCAGATGAACCGCATCGGCTGATTGCTGCCGGACCCAGGCGGCGGCAGCTGGCAGCAGATGCTCCGGAGCGGCAGCCTTCAGTTCAGTCACGCTGGAGCCGTCCTTGCTGACGACCAGATAAGCGGCCGGTTCGCCGGCTGCATCCAGAGCCAGCCAGGTCCGGGCTTGCCAGGAAGACAGAATCAGCGGAAAATCGGCCGCCGATCGGCAGACATGGCAGAGGTCGGCATCATGCCAGGCTTTCATCCGGGCCAGCGTCCCGTCGCGAACCGGGTCAACCCCGGCCGGACAGCCAGTGTCGAAAGGAAGCAGGCGATACTCGGGCAAGGCATGTCCCTGGCCATAATGCCGGATATTATGTTTGCTCAGGACAAAATCCAGGCTGGAGCCGGCTTTCTCATAACCGTAATGAGCGTAACGCTGCCGTCGGCCGCCCAGGACGGAAATCGCGCAGCCGGCCGTCCGCATCTCGGACAATGCGGCAGTCATGAGCCGGCGCATCAGGCCAGCGCCGGTTTCCCGCGGATGCGTGGCGACACCGCCGATGCCGCCGGCCAGGAGTTTGCGTCCGGCTACGGAGATCTCCATGGGAAATACGCCGACGATGGCCCTTATCCGGCCATCCAGACGGATGGCCAGATTGGCGCGCATCAGCTCGCTGTCGCGGCGGTAAAGCTTGGGCAGCAGGCTGGCAAAGTCATGCGGCACACTGGACATGCTGAAAACCAGGTTCAGCAAATCCATCGCCTCGTCAAAATCAGCGGCAGTCAGACGCTCGACATCAGGCATAACCGCATCCCTCCCTGGTCAGCCGGGAATTGCGCTCAATTCATCTGACGGATGCACTGCTTCAGGAAATCAACCGCCAGGCGGATGTCGCCTTCCGGATTGTCGCCAACCTCGCGCTCGATGGTCAGGAAGCCGTGGTAGCCGATGGCATCCAACGCGCGCAGATAGGTCGGGAAATTGACTTTGCCCTGGCCCAATGGCACTTCAAGGAACGCCTTGCCGGACTTGATCTCTTCTTCGATCAAGCCGTAGATGATTTCCGGACTTTTTTCCAAAAGCCGGACGCCGTCTTTGGCGTGGGTATGCACGATATAAGGCGCCAGGGTCTGGACAGCGGCCACCGGGTCGTCGCCGGTCACCATGACCAGATTGGCCGGATCGAGATTGACGCGGACGCCTTTAGCGCCGAGGCTGTCGATGAATTCGCGCAGAACGGCGGCCGTCTCCGGTCCGGTCTCGATGGCGAAATAAGCGCCGGCGTCATCGCCGAAGCGGGCCAGCTCAATGCAAGCCTGGCGCAGCACTTCGCGGCGGGGATGGTTCTTATCGGGCGGCACGACGCCGATATGGGTGGTGACAACCCGGGTGCCCAGGTCATGGGCCAGTTCCATGATCCGTTTGGATTTGTCGATGCGCCAGGCGTTGTCCTCGGCAACCATGAAGCCGTGTCCGCCGAGATCGCCGCACAGGGCGGATACCACCAGGCCCTCGCTGGTGATCCGGTCGAGCAGCTCGCGGCGGGCGGCGGGATTCAGCGCCTCGGGGGACATTTCTCCCTGGGTGGCGTAGACTTGAAGGCCATCGGCGCCAATCTGCCGGGCCTTTTTGATGCCCTCGTGCAAGCCGCACCGGAAAGAGTCAATGATAACACCAATTTTGAAATCTGCCACGGGGATTACCAGCCTTTCACATACGATGATCACATCAATCATTCCCATTATAACGAATGCACCAGACGGTTGCTGTTAAAAGTTTGCCCAGATCTAGCAGATAATTGCTGTGCGGCCGGATCTCTGGTTCAGTCGCATAAACTGGCGCATCGCAAGCCGCCTTTTTCTGATACAATGACAACAGTGCCGGTACCCGAATCAACAGGCCAGGATCATGGCCGACAGGGAGCACGTCCGCATGACTGACACGATGAGCCCAAACAAGCTGAAGCCACCTCACATCAGCCGGCTAAGCATTCGCAACCGGTTGGTTGTTTCCTACCTCGCCATCATGCTGGCGTTGATGCTCACGGCCATTATCCTTTATTTCAGCTTCATGAACCAGGAAGCCCGCCGCAAATACCTGGACTCGGTCAACTTCAACCTTAAGCAGCTGGCCTACCT
>JAEXPB010000507.1 GCA_023438965.1 Bacillota bacterium
CGGCATCGTTTCGCGATTCAAGGCGCTGTCCAGAACCAGGCGAACGCTGCTGATCTGAACCGGTTCGCGGAAATGATAGGCTGCGAACGACCCCGGCAGTCCCATCCAGCCGTTGTCAACCTCGCCAATCGGCCGTTCCAGTCCATTGCGCAGGTTCTCGGCGTCCGGCCGGTCCGAACGCAACTCAGCACGTTGGGTCAACTCCGGGATCGGTTTCCGGGTGAACGGCAGGTAACAGTCGTCGGTCTGCAGCATCGACTGCAATTCCAGCAGGTGATGCTGATAGACGCCGCGCGGACCGGTGCCATGACCGACCGCCAGCGCTGCCGCTGTGCCTGCCGCCTGACCCAGGATGGCGCAGGTAGCCATAACCCGGGTGGAGCTCATCGCGGTGTGCGTCACACTAATATTCCGGCCGGCAAACATCAGGTTCTCGATATTGTGTGAATACAGGCAGCGATAAGGAATACCGTAAGGTGACGGCGCCGGGTGGAAAATCGTCGGCGGTTCGCTCGAGCGCAGGCCGCCGGGGATATGGTCGTCCATCGACCAGCCGCCATAGGCGACGATATCCTGAAAGCGGCCTTCAGTCCGGACATCGTTCTGGTTGAGGATGTAATCGCCGACATAACGCCGCGACTCCCGCTTGCCCGGCAGGACGCCAATCCAGTCCAGATCCAGCCGCTCAGCCGCTTCCGGGAATTCACCGCTGTTCTTGATGTAGTCCCACATACCGAAGGCCGCGTCCTGCAACTGGTCGCGGATCAGCTCGGTGTCGGCGATCGTGTCCTGTTCGCCGCCCAGTTCCAGATACCAATAGTTTTCGCTCGGGCTTAGCGGATGCGGTTGGCGGTGCGGTAGCCTGGTGCGGTCGAATTGCTCCGCCCAGAAGGGCGGTATGAATTCGCGTTTCTGCTCCGACTCACGCGCCTGGATCAGGCAGCTCAGGCCCATGGTCTTCCGGTCGGCTTCTTCCGGCGCGATGCTCTCGCCGAATTCCTGCCGCCCTTCGCGCCCCTGGCGGTATTCGGCACCGGTCAGCGGCGCCAGGATGCTGTCGCCCGAGCAGTCGATGAATAGCTTCGCCGCCACATGGTGAAAGGTCTGCGTTGTGGTCTGCCAGCCGGTGACGCTGCTGATCCGGTTGCCATCCATTGACGCATCCAGGCATGAACAGTTGAGGAGATAAGATAGCCCCGGCTGGAAACGGACTTTTTCAAACAGGATGCTGTCCCAGATTGTATAATTCCGCCAGGGATTGCGGTGGAAATTCTCGAGCAGGATCTCCTCGATCAGGCCGGTTTCCCGGTTGTTCGGGCCATGCGCTCCACAGACCCACATGCGGATCTCCGAGGAGGCGTTGCCGCCGAACATCGGCCGGTCCTGGATGATCAGCGTCGCGGCGCCATGCCGGGCAGCCGCGATCGCCGCGCACACGCCGGCCAGGCCGCCGCCGACCACGCAGACATCGACGGCATGATCGATAGTGGGTAAAAGATGATGGGCTTGTCTTGCTTGCATACTCAACCGCACCTTTCTAAATTCCGCCGCATCGGTCCAAAGCGTACATCCCTTGGTGTTTCTCCTTAATCAACCCCTCACGCGGAACTTTACCTTCAGCAAAACGATATGTTATATTCATCATACTGAATATAAAGCGGTTTTACCTTAAATATTATGCACAAATTGTTCAGGATCATGCATTCCTTGATCGTGCTGATTCCAGTTGAAGCATTACGTTCGAAACTGGATCATTTCATGGTCTGATAACATGATATAATTGCAAATTATTATTATGTATGGCAGGATGGAGATCAATTCAATGGCAGGCAAGATACTGACCGGCAGGACACTGGCCGCGGCGATCCAGCCGGCGCTTCGGTCATCGGTTTTCACAATGCCAGGCTGGCTGGTCTGGTGCGGCTCGATTATCCATGACGATGCTGGACTTTATTGGCTTTTCTTCTCTTGCTGGCCGGCTGGACTTGGCCACCAAGGCTGGGTTACCAGTTCGCTCATCGGCTGTGCTTCCGCAGCAAGTCCGCTGGGACCTTTCACTTTCCAGAAATTCGTTCTCGCGGGCAGCGGAATCGCTGGCCGCTGGGATCGGGACGTTACGCATAACCCGGTGATTGTCCGGGATCATGGTCTTTATTACCTGTTTTACATGGGCAATTACGGTGATGGCACCTACTGGGACCATCGCAACCATCAGCGGATCGGCGTTGCCGTGGCCGATCATCCCCTGGGGCCTTGGAAGCGCAACGATCGCCCGTTGATCGATATTGATCCCGGCTTTTGTGAAGATGCCGGTTTTCGTGAACCGATCGGTACCTTGATGGTCAGCAATCCCTCGGTTACCCAAGTGTCGGACGGGCGTTGGTTCATGATTTACAAGGCGGTCGGCAATGGTCCCCTGCCGAAAGGCGGGCGTGTGATCTGCGGCATCGCGGTTGCCAATCAACCCGATGGACCTTATATCAAGCATCCCCACCCGATCATGGTGAATCCGGAAAACGACTGGTCGGTTGAAGATCCTTTTATCTGGTGCCAGGACAATCAATTCTACGCTCTGGTCAAAGACTTCCAGGGTTACTTCACCGGTCGCGGCCAATCGACAATCGCCTTGTTTTTATCAAGTGACGGCCTGGATTGGCAGCCGGCAGAAGATTGTTTTGTGATGACGCGCGAGGTTCGGTGGGAGGATGGATCCTGTCAGCCGGTAACGGCTTTAGAAAGGCCGCAGATTTATTTCGAGCAGGGCATCCCCAAGGTCCTGGCTTGTGCTGTTGCCTTTGATGAGGCGCGAAACCGGTCGGCCAATGTCCAATTCCCGCTGCGTTTCCCGCCAGCTGGTTCTATCCTGCCCTAGAACAGCTACTCGGCTTCATCTGTCGCATCAGCCGAGAGAACAAGATGCCCCGCCGCCCGCAGCGCGGCTCGTGCCGCCGTGAAACTCGCCGACCGAACCAGAATGTAATCGGTATTAAAAGTCGAGACGGCAAAGATGCTGATCCCGGCCTGGGCCAGTGCATCCGCCAAGCCGGCCAGGATGCCGACCAGGCCGAAGTCCAGCGGTCCGGCGACGCGGAAAGCCCGCCAGCCCGGTTCAATCGCCATGCAGCCAGCCGGTTCCTGGCCGGCCCGGCAGACCAGTGACAGCTCTTCGTCCGTTTTGGCCAGGAAAAGGAAGTCCGCCGTCCAATCGAGGCACGGGCTTCCTTTCAACTGGCAAACCGAGAATTCGCCGTTCAGGATTTCCAGTCGCAGCGGATTCATACCGGGCGCTGGAAGATCTCCAGCGAACGCTCCCCGATCCGGACCCGGCCCCGGACTTTTTCGCCGCTGACCAGACTGATGCCGCCGGCGCCAAGGTCCACCCCGACCGGCTGCGGCAGGAAGTTCATGACGAAGACCGTCTCCGTGCTGCCGTCGGTGCGGGTTTGCACCGTGCAGCCAGCCGGCAGCGCGCACTCGAGCGGGCAACGCAGCTGCAGCTGCTCAGCCAGCTGGCCAAAGAAATCATCCTGAAAATCGGCATCCAGACGGGCGGCAACATAGTAGGCCGATCCGGCGCCGCAGCGATTGACGGTCACGGCCGGCGACCCGGCGTAGAAATCCGCCTCATACTGGCCCAGCTTCCTGGCGCCGCGCAGATGGACAATCTCGCAGAAATCGCGCGCCTGATAGGTGCGGCCGTTCCAGCTGACCGGGCAGTGCTCGCCGTCGTACAGCGCATCGATCTCCTCGTTCCAGATCCCGAGCGTGTCCTTCAGCGGGCCCGGGAAACCGCCGAGGAAACATAGATCGTGCTCGTCGACATATCCGGAAATGTAAGTTGCGACAAAGGTGCCGCCGGCGCTGACGAACCGGTTGATTTTCCCGGCCATGCCCGGCCGCAGCATATAGAGCATCGGTGCGATGACCAGTTTATAGCTGTTCAATTCTTTGGTCGAATCGATGACATCAACGGTAATGCCGCGCTTCCAGAACGGCGCGTAGTGGTCGTACAAGGTCTCCACATAGCGCTTGTCTTTCTTGAAGCCCTGGCTGAGCTGGATCGCCCAGCGGTTCTCCACATCGTAAACCAGGGCGACTTCGGCCGGCCGCGCGGTACCGATGACCGCGTCAAGACGGGCCAGCAGATCGCCGGTGGCAGCCACTTCCCGAAAGACGCGGGTGTTCTCGCTGCCTTCATGGTCGACGACAGCGCCGTGGAATTTTTCCGAGCTGCCGCGCGACTTGCGGTACTGGAAATATTGGACGGTGTCGCTGCCATGAGCGACAGCCTGCAAACTATACAGCAGATGCCCGCCGGGCCGGCGCAGCTTGGCAACCGGCTGCCAATTGGTGGCGGATGGACTGCTCTCCATCAGCATGAAGGGTCGGCCGTTCTTCAGACCGCGATTCAGGTCATGAACCAGAGCGATCTGCAAAGCCAGTCCTGCATCGCTGTCATCATTGCGCCACGGCGGATAGTTGTCCCAGGATGCAACATCCAGCGCTTCAGACAGCCGAAAATAGTTCAGCCCGTCGTATAGGCCCATCATGTTGGTCGTGCAGGGAACATCCGGTGTGATCCGCTTCAGCGGTTCCATCTCGGCCAGCATGAAATCCAGCGTGCGTTCGGTAACAAAGCGCTTCCAATCCAGAACCAGGCCATGGACGCTGTTTTCACCGCGGGGGCTTGGTGATTCCAATTGCGACCAGTCGGTATAGGTGTGGCTCCAGAAAGCCGTCCACCAGGCTTGGTTCAGGGCGTCGAGGCTGCCGTAGCGCGCTTGCAGCCAGAGGCGGAATTCGGCCTGGCACAGCTCGCAGTGGCATTCGCCGCCATATTCGTTGGACAGGTGCCAGACCGCCAGCGCCGGATGGTTCTTGTAGCGCTCAGCCAGCAACGTATTGATCTGGCGCACTTTCGCCCGATAAACCGGCGAGGTGTAGCAATGATTGTGGCGGGCGCCGTGCAGGATGCGCTGCCGGTCCGCGTCAACCCGCAGCACCTCGGGGTACTTCTGGCTCATCCAGGCCGGGCGGGCACCGGACGGCGTGGCCAGGACGGCTACCATCCCATTGGCGGCCAGCAAATCCATGATTTCGTCCAACCAGCTGAAATCATAGCAGCCCTCCTCCGGTTCGAGAGCCACCCAGGCAAATATCCCGATGCTCATGGCATTGCATTGGGCCAGTTTGGCCAGCCGCATGTCTTCTTGCCAGATTTCTTTCATCTGGCGCCATTGGTCGGGATTATAATCACCCCCGTGCAAGAAGTGGGGAAATTGCCTGACGATCGGCGGATATTTCATTTTCGTCACCTCCATGAGAGTCTCAAACCATTCGCTTCAACTTACCGCATATTTGAGCTATACAACAATATTATAGCGAAATATAACTGTGGTGACTTAATTGATTATTCAAATGAAATCCCCTCGGACATAACAATATTAACTTACTGATTGAATAGTTTGAACTGGCTTTACGATTCGTAAGCGCCTTCCCGACGCAGGCGTCCTGCGACCTGTCGCACGATATCTGTGCGGACGGACATGTCCCGGACGGGTCGATCGGATTTGGCGGCCCGAGCCGGCCCGATAACCTGGTTGCAGCCAATTGCTGCATTTTTTGCTGACAGTATTCCATCCAATGTCGGATCATGATAGACTGGTAGCTTGAAACAGACTGCACTAAACTGCCAGAAAAGGACACAGCCATGAATGACGTTCTGCTCCGGGCGATTGCCTACATTTTCATGATCTTTCTCGGCTACACGCTCAAGCGGGTCGGTTTTTTCGCCCCCGGCGACTACCGGATCTTCTCCAATGTCGTCATGAACATCACGCTGCCGGCGGCAGTCATCACCAGTTTCGCCAGCCAGGAGATCGACCCGGCGATGATTTTTATCGTTTTGATCGGCCTGGGCAGCAATTTTGTCTTGCTGTTCATCAGCTGGCTGATCTCCAGCCGGCGCAGCAAAGCGACACGGGTTCTGTACATGCTCAATATTCCCGGCTATAATATTGGCGCCTTCACGATGCCCTTTGCCCAGAATTTCCTCGGTTCGCTGGGCGTGGCGACAACCAGCCTTTTTGATACCGGCAATGCCTTCATGGTCACCGGCGGCACCTTCGCCCTGGTCAGCCGGCTGCTGAAGAACGGCAAGGCAACCCGCCTCCGCGACATGTTGAAAATTCTGCGCTCATCCATGCCGTTCCTGACGTACACAACCATGCTGATCCTGATCGTTTTCCGCTTGCGTGTGCCGACGGTCGTGACCTCGATCACCGCACCGATCGGTGCCGCCAATGCTTTCGTGGCGATGATGATGATCGGCTTGATGTTTGAAATCCGTCCGGATCCGCGTTCCATGAAAAAGGCCGCGGTCATCCTGCTGATTCGCTACGTCGGCGCCGCGGTCCTTTCCTGGATATTCTACAATCTGCTGCCCTTCTCGCTGCCGGCCCGCCAAGCACTTGCGGTCGTCGTTTTCTCACCGATTTCGGCGCTTTCGCCAACGTTCACTGAACGCGGCGAAGGCGATTACGCTCTGGCCAGCCTGATCAATTCGCTTTCGATTATCCTGAGTCTGCTGATCATCACCGGCTTGATCATTTTCCTGGGCATCGGCACCTAAGGGTTATCAAGAACAAGTTATTTCTTGCCAAACGCTGACGGCGCAGTGCCGCCGGCATACAGTCGCGCGCCGCGGCCGGGCTGCGCCGCAGCGGCTTTACAGGAGCTTCAAACGATCATTTCATGCTCGCCGGCGGGCAACAGTCGATCTCCGAATACGCCCTCAACACCGGCGGGCAGGGAAATCCGCAGGATGATTCGTCCACCGGCCGCAGCGGATTCCTCACGCTGCCAATCGACGGCGATCCGTCCGTGCGCGGTATCCTGCCAGCCGCGGCACCACGTCAGGCCGGGCAAGAAGGCGGGGTTCAGGATCACCCGGGCGTAGCCGGGCATGGCGGGATCCGGATTAATGCCAACCAGCGTTTTCATCAGCCAGGCCATGAAATGCGAATACATGTGATGGTTCTTGGAGTTGCCTGGCTGCCAGGTCTCCCAGAGCGTGGTTGCGTCGCCGGCGACCCAATCCGCATAGGACGGATAACCTTGGGCTGTGATCACCCGATAGGCATAATCCGGTGCGCCGATCTGGTTCAGCGCTTCATAAAGGTGACGCAAGCCGACCATGCCGCAATGATGATGAAAACCATGGGCTTCCACGGCTTGCCGGAGCTGGGCCGCCAGCGGTTTGAGACCGTCATGCACATCATGGACGATCAGCATGGCGATCGCGGTCTGCTCATTGACGGTGCAGGTACCGTCCGGATTGATAAATTCGGCCTTGAAGCGGCGGGTCAGGCGCGCCAGTTCGCCCGCCAGATCCACGGTCGGCCGCGGGTTCCGATCGGCCGCGCTATCCGGGTCAGGCGCAGCCGGCAAAACCCCGCCG
>JAEXPB010000512.1 GCA_023438965.1 Bacillota bacterium
CTATCAGGATGTCCGGGTTCTGATTGTCATCCTGACTGATCTGGCCGGGATCATCATGTTCGCGCTGTATCTGGCCTGGATGCGCTTCCAGCCGATCGCCAGGCTCAACGCCAAATTGCAGAAGCAGCGCGGCGTCCATGGCACCGCCCGCAACGAGCTGCGCAATCTGGAGGACATGCTGGATGCTGTGATCGACCAGAACAAGGCCAGCAGTTTACGGATCACCGAGCAAATGCTGGTCTTGAAAAGACAGTTGATCAAGTTGCTGCTGAAAGGCGATTATGACGAGACCATGCAGGAACGCCTGGAATTCCTGCAGATACGCCTCACCGACCGGAACCTGTCGGTGGCGGTGCTCAAGTTCGAAGATGCCGCGCGATCGTTGAATGCCAGCGAACGCGGTCTGGACGAACTCGTCCGGCAAATCGAGGATCTCGGCAACAACGACATCCAATTTCTGGGCTGCAGCGACAAGTCCAAGCACGAAATCAGCGTGATCATCGTCATGAGCGACAACTCGCTGCTGCAGGACGCCGAGGAACTCATCCATTCCTTTGCCGCCGCGGCGGACTTGCCGGTCACCATCGGCCTGGGCGGCAGCTACCTGGCAGTCGGCAAACTGCCGGCCTCTTATCTCGAAGCGACTTTATCGGTCTATTTTCAAAATCCGCAGCTGAAAGTCCAGCACCCGGCCTTCGAACTGCCCGCCGAAAGCGACCGGAAAAGCATCGGCCGGATGGTCTGGGCGATCCGTCATGGCGATCATGACAGTGCAATCAAGGTTCTGGCTGCCTATATCGACCAGGATCGCAGCGAGTATAATACGGAAATGATCCAGCGGATCATGTATTCCAATGTGCTGAGCATTCTGGTCAACACGGCGCATGAACTGGACATCGCGATCGCACCGCAGCAGATCAGCGCCATCATGACCGCGCCGAATCCGCCGCAGCTGTTTGAATGCGCCCTGGAATGGGTCCGTTATTTGTGCAGCCATCCCAACCCGGACCAAGCCTCGGATGAGCATACGATTACCTTGAAAGTGGTGGATTATGTCCGCAGTCATTATTTGGAAAACGACCTGAGCCTCGAGAAGGTGGCTGACCAGTTTGATGTCTCCGTCGGTTACCTGAGCCGCTTGTTCAAGGAAAAGACCGGTGAAAATTATAAGAACTATGTCATCAAGCTGCGGATCGACCATGCCAAGCGTTGCCTGGCCGACGGACTTTCAGTCTCCAGTACCAGCGAGATTGTCGGTTATGTCAATATCTCCCATTTCATCAAGGTCTTCAAGCAGCTGGTCGGCGTGACGCCGCTGGTTTACCAGAAGAACGCCCGGGAAACGGCGCGGTAAACCCGTTCAACATCACTATTTAGCGGGAGCAAGCTCCTAAATCCCCAGGTCCCGCCAGACGATGGCGCCGTCGCGGACCGTCAGCATGACCCGCAGCAGCCGGTCGCCGGTCAGCGGCACATTATTGCCGTCGAAGAAGACTGTCGTCTGCCGGGTCTCGCGCAGCACCGCGATGTCCGCCGGCGCGCCGACGGCGAGGTGGCCGATCTGGCCGGCCAGGCCCAGCAGGCGGGCGGCGTTGGCCGTGCAGCAAGCCAGAATTTCCTCCAGCCGCAAGCCCAGGTTAAGGTACTTGGACAGGACGAACGGAAAGCTGAAAGCACGGTTCCGGTTGTAAAGTCCATTGATCGTCAGGTCCGAGCCGATCGTGTCGGGCAGGAATCCTTCCCGCAAGGCAGCTTCGGCTACCCGGTAGGACATGTGCCAGCTGGCGTCACCGACATCGAAAATAACGCCGCGCTCACGGGCCAGCCAGGCTTCCCGGATCAGGCTGTCATCATCATTGAGCAGGTTGGGCCCGTGGTTATGCAGATAATGGGTCAAAATATCGCCCGGCCCCAGCAGATTCAGGATTTCGGCCATAGGGACCGGCGGATTGGTGCTGTGCACCATGACCGGCACGCCCAGCGAGCGGGCCAGCCGGACAGTGGCCCGCAGCGGCTCGATCCCCAGATCGCGCGCCGTTTCGCGGCCGATGCGCACTTTCAGGCCGATCAATTCGTTCGGGTAGCGGTCGAAGAGGCGCCGGATGCCTTTTTCGTCGATGGCGGCCGGATCGATCACTTCCGGCGAACTGCCCAGGGTGGCCAGTCCGGCGGTGCTGATATTCAGAAAAGCCCTGGTCCGAACCCGGCTGGCCAGCACCTGGCTGCGGCAGAATTCATAGGTCGCACAGCCGGCGCTGCCGGCTTCCAGAACGGCGGTGACACCGGCCGGGAAACAGCCGGCTTCGGCCGGGATGCCAAATGGCGCCAGGCTGGCCAGATGGGCATGGGTGTCGATCAAACCCGGTGATACAATGCAGTCTGCCGCATCGACCGCCTGGCTGGCCGCGGTGCCGCGCAGGTTGCCGATGGCGGCAATCCGGCCGTTCTGGACGGCGATATCCAGGTTGGCGTCGACATGGTTCGCGGTGTCGATAAGCCGACCGCCGCTGATGATCAGATCATACATGGCTATCCTTCTTTCCCGGCCGTTTCATATTCACCAGTATAATGCCGCCGGATACCAGCAGCAAGGCCAGGAGGCTGTTGATGCTGATGACTTTTTCCTGCAGCAGGAGGCCGGACGTGACAAAGCTGACCACCGGCACGCCGAATTTGAAGATGGACATTTCCGATACATCATTATACTTCAGCAGGAGCATCCAGAGGATGTAAACCACAGCCACTGACACAGCCAGGAAGAGCAGCAGGATGACGGCGGCCGGGTCGGCCAGGGCCAGGCGGCCGCCGCCGGCCAGACCGGGTACCAGGAGGACCAATCCGCCCAGCAGCTGTTGATAACCGGTGATGACGACCGGATCGCCGCGTTGCGCAACAGCCTTGCTGATCAGGTAACCTGTCGCGGCCGACAGCGAGGACAAGATGACAAATCCTTCGCCGGCCATGGTGAAGCGCCAGTCCCACGACCCGTTCAGATTGATCAGGACGATGCCGGCAAAGCCCAAGGAACAGCCCAGTGCTTTCCGCACCGTCAGCCGCTCATTGCGGAAAAAGAGCGGACTCGCGATAACCAGCAGGAAAACCCCCACCTGGTTCAGAATCGAGCTTTTTGAGCTCAGCGTATGGGCCAGGCCAATATAGATGAATAGATACTGCAGGATGGTCTGGCACAGCGACAACAGGGCTATACCCGGCAGCGCGCGCGTCGGCGGCAAAGCCAGCCGCTTCTGCCGCACGCTGGCGTAGACGATGGTCAGGGCACCGGCCAGGGTAAAACGGACGCCGGCGAATAAGAATTTACCGATGATGTCCTCCGTATCGACCTGCAGTAGCCGATAGCCGATTTTAACCAGCGAGTAGCTGACACCCCAAATCAGGCAGCACAGGAGCGCCGTAACCAGGACAACCGGCCGACGGCGAAAAAAAGCCTGTTCGCCCGTTATGGCGGTCATGACTGTCCGGCTGCGGCACCGCTCAACCGGCTCCAGTCAAAGACCACGCCCAGCGGCGCCTCGGCATCCTCAGCCAGCCGGCTGTAAATCGCCGGTGCCTCGGATGGCGGGACGACGGCCGAGATGATCGGCCGGACCTGCAGCCGTCCGGTGGCCATCAGCTCAAGGAGTACCCGGTAATCGTCCTGGCGGGTCCAATAACCCGGATAGGAATCGACTTTCGGACGGACGAAATTATGGGCGCCAATGATCGAAACACCCGGTTTATGCACCATTTGATAAAAATCGATCGGCCGATCGGAGATCCGGGTGCAACCCAGCAGCGAAACCCGTCCTTCCCAGGCAGCCAGCTCCAGCGCCTGCTCGAGCGCCCGGGCGGACCCGGTCACTTCGATCACGGCATTCATGCCCCGGCCGCGGGTGATCTTTTTGATTTTTGCCGCCAGTTCCGGCTCATCCGGGGCAAAAACATAATCGGCGCCTAGTTGGCGGGCCAATTCCCGCCGCTGCGGATTGAAATCCATGGCCACCACCGGCAGTCCGCCGTCCAGCCGGGCCAGTTGGGTCGCGAAGATGCCCAGCAGCCCCTGCCCCATGATCAGAACCGATTCGCCCAGCTCCAGGCGCGTTTTGCGCAAGCCTTGCAGCGCCATGCTGGCAATGACCGTGAATGCTGCATCCAGGGATGCCACGCGATCATCGACCTGGACCAGGCCTTCGGCTTTCATCACCGTATAGGTTTGATGGCCGCCATGGTAGACGATGACCCGATCGCCCGCGGCCAGGTTCTGCACGCCGCTGCCGCGCTCGAGGATGCGGCCGACGGCGCAATATCCCATATGGACCGGAAACAGGCGGGGCGTGTTCGGCAGCCCTAACAGGTTGGCCCGTTCCGTGCCGGCGCTCAGGACGGAATATTCATTGGCAATCAGCACCTCGTCCGGCTGCAGGTCGGGGACCGTATAGGACTCCAGGGCGGCTTTACGTACTTCCGGGAAGACAATGCGATATCCAAGCATGATCGACTCTCCTCTATTACTTTTTTACTGGCGATGATCCTGACCGCGCCGGGCAGGATGGTGCAGGCTTCGGCTCCGGCCGTCAGGCGGGGCGCACCGACAGGACGACCTTGCCGACATTCCGGCTGGTCTCCAGCAGAGCGTGCGCCGCTGCGGCCTGGCTCATCGGCAGCACCTGGTAGATGGTCGTGCGGATGACGCCGGATTCGATTTTGGGCCAGACATTTTTTACCAGCTCGCTGAGGATGAATGCCTTCATTTCCGGCGTCCTATTCCGCAGCATGCTGCCGACCAGGTGGATGCCGCGTGTTAGCAATGCGCGCAGCGGCACCTCGGCGGTCACGCCGGCCAGCGTCGAGATCAGGATCCAGTAGCCGCCGTGACTCATGAAGGGCAGACATTGGGCCAGCGGCTCGCCGCCCAGACAGTCCATCGCCACATCGATCGACTGGCCGGCCTGAAATAACCGCTCGATCACTTCGGCTGAAGACTGCTCCGCGTTATTGATCACCACATCGGCGCCCAGGTGGGCGATCGAGCGGGCGAACTCCGCCGAAAGCACCGAGGTGATCACCCGCGCACCGAAGGCTTTGGCCAGCGGAATGGCCACGCTGGCCAGGCCGCTGGCACCAGCCGGGATATAGGCCGTCTGGCCGGCCTGCAGATGCCCTTCGATAAACAAGTTCAGATAGGAGGTGGCGAACGCCTCCGGCAGGGCTGCCGCTTCGGCCATCGACAGGCCGTGCGGAACCGGCATCAGCATGTCATATCGGACCGCCGCCATTTCGGCATAACCGCCGCCGCCAAGCAGGCAGCATACCGCATCGCCCGTCCGCCAATCGCTTTTTGCTGCCGCGACGGGTCCCATCGCCTGGATGATGCCCGATATTTCCAGGCCCATCCACGGCGGACAGCCCGGCGGCGAAGGATATTTGCCCTGCCGCTGCAGGAGGTCGGCCCGGTTCAGGGCTGCCGCAAGGATCTCCACCAGCACGTCATCGTCTTTCAAAACCGGATCGGGGACATCGGACCAGACCAGATTCTTCCGGTCATCCACCAGCATCGCTTTCATATTAATAACTTCCTTTCAAGCCCAGGCTGCGCCCGCCGTCAATGACATAGTTCTGTCCGGTAATAAAGGATGCTTCCGGCGAGGCCAGATAGGCAATCAAGCTGGCCACTTCGTCGGCAGTGCCATTGCGTCCGATGTAGTTCGTCTGGCTGACGTCCTTGTCGTCTCTTTGCACCAGGCCGGGTGAAACACAATTGACGGTGATGCCGCAAGGCCCGAGCTCGATGGCCAGGGACTTGGTCATCGCGATCAGACCACCCTTGGAAGCCGCATATTCGACACAGCCTTTATTGCCGTTCAAGGCGACAATGGAAGCCACGCAGATGATGCGGCCGCTGCGGTGACCGGCCATATGGCGCGCCGCCGCCCGGGCGAAGTAGATGCCGCCCATCAGATTGACGCCGATGATGTTCTGGATCACCTCGTTGGTCTGATGGCACAGGTCCGCCATTTTCTCCCGGGCACTGCCACCGGCGGCATGGACCAGGATGTCGACTTGTCCGAAGCGGGCAATGACCGCCGATACCGCCTGGTCAACGGCATCCGGATTCTGGATGTCCACCGCCAGGGCGATCGCTTCGCCGCCGCCGGCCCGGATCTCGGCCGCCGCTTTTTCCGCGGCAGCAAGGTTGATGTCGCACAGGGCGATCCGGGCGCCGCCGGCGGCCAGGGCCAATGCCGTGTAACGGCCGATATTGCCGCCGCCGCCGGTGATGATCGCCGTCTGGTTCGCAAATTTCATCATATCAATATCCTCCTGAATAACTTACTTCGAAACCGCAGGCTTGCAGCGTTGCTTGCTGCACCAGCAGTTCATGGTCGCATGAATAAGGATTCTCCTGCTCGCCCCGGATCATCCGCGCCCAGTCAAAGACCATCTCGTCATAGCGGTCGCCGTTCGACGGCAGATCGATGATTTGCCGGGCGTCGGCATAGGGTTGGGAATAGGTTTTCAAGGTTAGGGCCAGGACTGTCGGTTTCTCCAGCGGCTTGATCTCGATGCTGCCCCGGCTGCCGCAAATGACCAGCTGGCGGCGGCCATAGCCGTTTACCTCGAAAGAACTGGTGCGGCCGGTGGCCCCGCAACGCGGGTATTCCAGGATCGCCAAGCCGTTGTCGGGGACATCGATGCCATCCAGGCCCGTCCTTTTCTGGAATGGCACAATCCGGTCCGGCTTGCCTTGCAACAGGAGGATCAGATCGATCAGGTGGCAGCCGAAGATAAACATCGTCCCGCCTTGAAAATGCTTCAGCCAGGTCCGGAATTCGGCCGGATGCTCAGTGCACATCGCGGCATCGATACTCAGGATCTCGCCCAGTTCGCCCCGGCGCACCGCCTCGCGGCAATACTGGACCGCCGGATTGTAGCGGTACATATAGCCCAGCTGTACAATCAGCCGGCGCCGGCGGGCGGTCTCGAGCAGCCGCGCATAAGCGCCGATGTCCTCGCCGGCCGGTTTGTCCATGTGGATGTGCAGGCCGGCGTCCAGGCAGCGCTGGGCGGTCGGCACCAGATTCCAGACATCGGTTTCCACCAGAACCGCATCGAGATCCTTCATCGCCAGGAGTTCGTCCGGACTCATCCAGGGCAGACCGGCATAGACTGGCAAGCCGCCGCGTTTGGCAATCCAGGCCGGATCGCTCTCCGCCACGCCGACAACCTCAAAGGTGTCCGGGAAATGGCGTATCGCCTGCATCTTGCCTTCACCGTGGTTGTGGCCGATGCCAATCTGGCCGATTTTAATTTTGCGCATCGCTGATCCCTCCGTTTCTGGTTTCATTCTAGGCGTGATCCGGTTTCGGCGAAATGAATTTTTAGATACAATTTGTCGTTTCTGATACATGATTATGTTAGGTGGATCGATTGTCTAAAGTGATAAGGTTGCGAAAAAGACAAGATATGACTACTAGTCTTCGCCAGACGGCGTTATAATGGCTGGGGGTGGTGTCATAGATGCCCACGAGTCTTTTGTCTGATTTGATAGTCAGTCAAATCGTCGCCATCAATCGGATCCATGCGCAGACCCGTGAGCCGGTCCTGCGGAAAAACCGCGAACATTGGGCCATCGCGCTCAAGACCGCCGGACAGACAGTCTATCTTGCGCACGGCAAAGAATTCTTGTCCGATCCTGGCCATGCGGTGCTGCTGCCGCGCGGCTCAACCTACAGCTGGATCTGCCGGGAACCCGGCGAGTGTCTGATGCTGGAGTTCGATGTCCTTTCCGTCCCGTACGGCAATGACCCGGTCAGCATTCGCATTGGCAATATGCCGGAACTGGCCAATATCGTCAATTATCTGGATCATGTCTGGATCTTCAAATAGCAGGCTTACCAAATCAAGTGCCTGGCCGGTCTTTATGACATCCTGTCCCGCTTGGCCGATGCCGAAAGCCTGACTTACCAGATATCGGCCAAACATCGGCTCATCCAGGCCTCGGTTGATTATCTCGAGGCCCATTATAACGATCCTGGTCTGGACAATGACCGGCTGGCCGCCCTGTCCGGCATCAGCACGGTTTATTTCCGTAAAGTTTTTGCCGGGATTTATCATGAGTCGCCGATGAAGTATGTCCAGTCGATCCGGATCGCCAAAGCCAAGGATCTGCTGATCGGCGAATTGTGCTCGATCCGTGAAATAGCCGAAACGGTTGGTTTTGAAAGCATTTACCATTTCAGCAAGTTATTTAAAAAGGTGACCGGATGCACACCGAGCGATTTTGCCCGGCTGCACAAGGCCACCGTTTATGATATCAGCAGTATGGAATAAAGTTTTTGGCGTGGATTTATCGGCTCGCGCAGTTGCTAAGGCGCCAGAATCTCGGGCTTGGCCAGGCTGCGCACCCGGTCGGTGACGATTTGGTCTTGGTACGCCTTTCGGATGGCTTTAACTTGCGCATGGTCAGCCAGGTCGGTCAACCCGGCGTCGAGCAAGATCGTGGAGTTCAGTCCGGCGGCGAGCAGCGTGCCATCCTGCTGCACATAGAGATTGAAGATGTAGCAGCGATCAACCAGCGGCAGTGAATCATTTTCGT
>JAEXPB010000049.1 GCA_023438965.1 Bacillota bacterium
GGCAGCCTCCTGCCTGCCGAACATCCGAGCGGCAAAACTGTTGAACTGCCGGCGGATCTGGGCGCACATTTCCGGCCAATTGACAGGCGGTGCCGGCCGGATAACCGTTGGCTGCTCGTTCCCGACCGGACGGACGATCAGGAAGATCCCCTGGCCCGCCAGCCAGGCGGCCTCATCGAATCCACCCGGATTATGCCGCCCATCCGGCCGATCACCCCGCACAGTCAATTGAATGACAGTACCATAAGGCGGTGGCGAATCAACTCCTTTCAAGCAAAAAAGCATGCCGTCCGCCCGCTCGATCCGCAATGCCGCCGTTTCCGCCTGTCCGGCCCGGGCTGAGCGGATTGTGCCCCGCAGGATGAAGGTTTGGCCGGCCAGCTGGCTGGCCAGGGTTTCAGCCGGGCCAATGAGGCAGCTGCTGCGCAATGCGGCAAACAGATAGAGTAACGGCAGGACCTTGCCGAGCCAGGCTGGTCTGATGGCCAAACGGTACCGGCAGAGCCAGAACAGCAAAACTGCGCCAGCGGGATATAGCCAAAATCGGGCAGCGGCGGTCCCGCTAAGGCAACCGCCGGCTAATCCGGCAGCCAGGATCGGCATGGTGCGCAAGCAGGTCACCGTCGTCGGGCGGCCAAAGAGCATCCGGCAAACTTTTTTTCGCATTTTGCCGGGCTGGCCCGGCCGAATCACCCATTTCTCCATCTGGCGGCTCCATCTGCAACGGCCGGCCATTGCGGAACCGTGCAGATATCATTATGCCGCCGGGCTGTCGACAGGGGGTGGGGATTCGTTCGACAAAATCCGACAAATTACATGCATCGGCTATGCCGTCCGGCACTCCTGACTGAACATCGGCTATGCCAGGCAAGCCAGCAGCCGCCGGCGCAGCTGGTCGACCCCCTGACGCGACGTCGCCGAAAAAACCAGCAAGGCAGCCGGATCTTCCAGCCCCAGCGCCGCGGCGATTTCCTGCTGCCGCTGCAGGATCTGGACGCGAGTGAGCTTATCGGCCTTGGTCAGCACAATCTGCCAGGGAATGCCATTGGCCAGCAGCCAGGCCAGCATCTGCCGGTCTTCCGCGGACGGATCGTGGCGAATATCCAGTAAATGCAGGATCAAGGCCAGCGGTCGTCCGCTGTTCAGATAGCGATCCGCCAGCGAGGAGAACGCCGCGCGCTTTTGCAGTGAACCGGCCGCATAGCCGTAGCCGGGCAAATCCGTCAGCAGCAAGCGGTTGTCAATTCGAAAATAGACGACCAGCCGGGTTTTGCCGGGTGTCGAACTCGTCTTGGCCAGATGGCGGTTATCGGCCAGCGTGTTGATCAGCGATGACTTGCCTACATTAGAACGTCCTGACAGCACAATCTCAGGCAGGCCGATTGCCGGACATTGGCCCAACTCGGCGGCCACGCCGATAAAAGCCGTTTTTCGAAAATCTATTGCCATGAATGGCCTCGCTTTCTGCGGTCCGGGCGCTTGTTTCGTCGTTCGGTACAAAAATCAGACCCGGCCGACCGGTTCTTTAGCGTAAATATCGTTGTTCCGACTGTTCACTATTGCCGGTAAATTCGCTATAATGGACAAGTATCCGGATTGTTCAACCTTGGAGGAACAGCCTATGACTGTACCGCGCCATACGGACGACAAGAACTATTATATCTATAATCAGTATGGTGACAACACCATGCCCCCTGTCGGTCCGATCGGCATCATCGCCCACAACCTGTCCAAGGATTTCGCGGATTCGGTCAATTACTTTCTCCGCAACCGGCGTTCCATCTATCTGGCCCGCCATCCCGAGCTATCCCAGAATCCAGGCTTCATGCGCATCGACTACCGGATACCGGTCAGCACGCCGCGTTTTTCTTCCGGCGAAGGCAAAGCGATCATCAGTCAGTCGGTCCGCGGCCATGATCTGTTCATCATCACTGATGTCCTGAATTATGATTGTTATTATAGCCGTTACGGCCAGAATGTGTCGACCAGCCCCGATGACCAGTTCCAGGATCTGGTGCGCCTGATCCTGGCGGTCAGCGGTCAGGCCCGCCGGATCAACCTGATCATGCCCTATCTGTACGAAGGTCGCCAGTATCGCCGGAACACGCGCGAATCGCTGGATTGCGCCGCCATGCTCAAGCACCTGTTCCAGCTCGGCATTACGAACCTGATCACTTTCGACGCTCATGACGGACGGGTTGCCAACGCTGCGCCGACCCACAGCTTTGAGAATCTTACTTCTTCCTATCAGATCATTGAAGCCATGTTCCATGCCATACCCGATTTAAAACTGGACCATGGCAGTTTCATGGTCGTCAGCCCGGACGAAAGCGGCGTGCCGAAGGCCATGTATTACGCTTCCATGCTGGAGG
This sequence comes from Bacillota bacterium, assembly GCA_023438965.1. Classification (GTDB taxonomy): domain Bacteria; phylum Bacillota; class Clostridia; order Saccharofermentanales; family UBA5734; genus UBA8949. Next base: position 2,373 of record JAEXPB010000049.1, read on the forward strand.
TGCCCCTGGGCATTTTCTATCGCAAGCGCGACTATCAGCAAACCATCCAGGGCCGTTACCCGGTCATCGGCCAGGAATTCCTCGGCGAGGATGTCCGGGGACTTGATATCTTGCTGGTTGATGATATGATAGTCACCGGTGAAAGTATGCTGCGCGTGGCCCGCGACCTCAAGGCACGCGGGGCCCGGCGGATTTTCTGCGCCGTCACCTTCGCCCAGTTCACTGATGGATTGGAGGCTGTTAACCAGGCACACCAGGCAGGCTTCATCGACAAGGTCTTCGCCACCAACCTGATCTACCGGCGTCCGGAACTGCAGGCCGCCCCTTGGTTCGTCGAGGTGAATATGGCCCGGTTCGTCGCCCTGATGATCGACGCCATCAACCATGATGCTTCCTTGTCGAAGTTGATCAGTCCGACCGAAAAGATCCAGAAACTGCTGGATTATTATAAAAGACGCCAACCTGAATCTTAAGTTGGCTGTGCAGACCTGAGACACTGCCTCGAATCCGAAGGAGGATCATCCGCCATGCTGCAGACCCGGACACCCGACGATAAGAATTACTACATTTATAATCAATATGGCAATAACCTGATGGCGCCGGTCGGACCGGTCGGAATCATCCCGCTCATCGGCAGCGCGACCTTCGCCGGATCGGTCAATGATTACTTGCTGCGGCGCCGGACCGAGTATCTGGAAAACAAGCCGGAAGTCGGCGAGTTATATCCGGGTTTCATCCGGCAGGACTACCGGATACCGGTCAGCAACAACCGTTTCTCCTCTGGTGAAGGCAAGGCCGTCATCAACAGCACTGTCCGCGGCCACGACATTTTCATCATTTCCGATGTTGTCAATTTCTCCTGCACTTACAAAATGTATGGCCTGGTCAACCATATGAGCCCCGACGACCATTACCAGGACCTGAAGCGGGTCATCCTGGCCATCAGCGGCCGCGCCCGCCGGATCAACGTCATCATGCCCTTCCTTTACGAGAGCCGCCAGCACAAGCGCAACACCCGCGAATCGCTGGACTGCGCCTATATGCTCGAAGAGCTCTATAGCCTGGGCGTGGCGAACATCATCACCTTTGACGCCCATGACGACCGGGTGGCGAATGCGATTCCGACCAGCGGTTTCGAAAATATCCCGGCGGCTTACCAAATAATCAAAGCCCTGATCAACACCACCCCGGACATCCATTTCAACGAAGGCAAGCTGATGGTCGTCAGCCCGGACGAAGGCGGCATTTCGCGGGCCATGTACTATGCCTCCATGCTCGGCGTGCCGTTGGGCACCTTTTATAAGCGCCGCGACTATACCAAGGTTGTCAACGGCCGCAATCCGATCATTGCCCACGAATTCCTCGGCGATTCCGTTGAAGGCATGGACATCCTGGTGGTTGACGACATGATCTCTTCCGGTGAATCCATGCTCGATCTGGCCCGTGAGTTGAAAGAGCGCAAGGCCAACCGGATTTTCGCCGCGGTGACCTTCGGTCTGTTCACCGACGGTCTGGACCATTTCACCCAGGCTTACCAGGAAGGAATCATTTCCAGGATTTTTGCCACCAATCTGGTCTACCGCACGCCGGAGCTGCTGGCTGCGCCCTGGTTCTGCGATGTCAACATGGCCAAGTTCGTTTCCCTGCTGATCGATGCCATCAACCATGACGCCTCCCTATCCAGCCTGGTCGATCCGACCGAGAAGATCCGGAAGCTTTTGGACAATTACCGCAAGGGACAATGCCAGCCCGCACCGTAACCCGACGGGAAGGCCGGTTGCTCCGATAGATCCAACACAGAATGAAAGGTTAAGGTAACGCATTATGATTGAAATGCTCCAAGAACTGTTCAGTGGCGTCGTCTACTTCGGGACAGCAGACGGCCTGCGCTCGCTGGTGATGTTTATTATCTCCGGCGTGCTGATCTATCTGGCTATTGCCAAGGAATACGAGCCTTCCCTGCTTCTGCCGATCGGCTTCGGCGCCATTCTGGCCAACCTGCCGCCGGTCATTTCCGGAGTGGCGGCTGTCATCGGCACCACGGAGGAGCCCGGCTTCCTGAAGGTCCTCTTCAATGCCGGCATTGCCAATGAGCTGTTCCCGATCCTGATTTTCATCGCGATCGGCGCCATGATCGACTTCACGCCGCTCCTGAAGAATCCGGTGATGATTTTCTTCGGCGCGGCCGCCCAGTTCGGCATCTTCGCCACTTTCCTCCTCGCTCTGGTCCTGCTGCCGCTGATCGG
>JAEXPB010000074.1 GCA_023438965.1 Bacillota bacterium
GGAGAAACATTTGCCGCACAACCAGCAAAGCCTCCGACTCGTCACGGCCCAGGCCTTCGCCGGCCGAGTCATCGCCGGGGCTGTCGGAGGGACTGTCGCCGCCCGGTTCACCGGCGGTTCCGGTATCGGTTTCCAGGTCGGTCGGAATGCCGGCCTCGTCATCCGCGTTGCCGTTCTCGCCGTCGGCAAGGCCGGTGACGCTGCCGCCGTCCGCCGATGCGGCCTCCGCCGGCAGGCGGTTCAGCAGCAGCAGGCTGACCGGCGTCGGCAGTCCCGCAGCGTCTGGCCGGTGCGGCACCAGAGCCTGGCTCTCGTCATAGGCAATCTCGCCCGCGCCAGGCGACATCAGCTGATGGAAAAGATCGTTCACCGCTGCCAGAATACCGGCGACGCTGCGGAAATTGCGGTTCAGTTCAAACAGCCGGCCGCCGCATCCTGCCTGGAAAGCAGCCGCCCGGTCCAGGAAAAGCTGGGGGCGGGCGTGGCGGAAACGGTAGATGCTCTGCTTCACATCGCCCACCATCAGGCTGTTGCCGTCGCTCACCGCCTGGATGATCGACTCCTGGATGCTGCTGGTATCCTGGTATTCGTCGACATAGATCTCCCGGAAACGCTTCTGATAATACCGGCGCGGCTCTTCCTGCTGCAGGATTCTCAAAGCGAGGTGCTCGAAATCGCTGAAATCGATCAGGTTCAGCGCGCGCTTGCGCTGGCTGTAAAGGTTGTCGAGGCCGAGCACCAGCTCGAACAGCAGGCGGACAGTCGGCAGCATGTCCGCGATATCCGCTTCGATGGCTGCAGCGTCCAGCCCGAAGACCGGCCGTGTGTCGAAGACAAAATGCTTTTTGCACTTGGTTGTGCCGCAGCTGCCGGCCAGGAAATGAATTACCTCAGCCGCGTATTCGAAAAAGAGGGCCATGAACTGCTGCTTTTCCGGCGCGTCGCTGCGGCCCGGCCGCGGCAGTTCCAGTGCGGCCAAACCGCTGCCCAAGGCGCGGATCCGGTCCCAGTCCTGGCAATCCATGGCCAGGAGCCGATCCAATTCCCGCAGGACCGCGGTCATTTGCCGGAATTGCGCCTGGTACTGTTGGTTGCGCTCCTTGTTGGCCACGAAGCGAATCCCGCCGGCCAGCAGCTCTTCCATTTCATCCAGATGATCCATGGCCCGGTCCAGCCGCAGATGCAGCATCCGGAGCAGCGTCGCGCAATGCCGGCTGGCCGGAAAATCAGCCGCCGCCGCGGCCAGCTGTTCAAGTCGGTTGCGCACGAAGCCCGGATAGTCCGGCAGGCTGCGCAGGTATTTGTACAGGCTGAGCATGAGCAAGCGGACATTCTGGTCGCCGTCGCTGCCGCCGTAGCCTTCGATCAGGCGGTAAAATGCCGTGCGCCATTCCGGTGACGGCCCGGCCGCCGGATCATCCGCTGCCCGGTCGATCGCTTCGTACTGGCCGGCCATCCAATCGTCCAGCGCCTGGCGCAGCAGGAGATCCGCTTCCGCGCCGCTGTCGATGCCGAACCCCGGTTCAATCAGCGGTTTATTCTGTTCATCCACCGCACAGTAATAGAAATTGCGGATGACATCCAGGCAGAAAGCATGGATGGTCGAAATCGCAGCGCCGGGTAAAAGTGAAAGCTGCCGGCTTAAATGACGCCGTTCGGCCGGACCGGGAGCGGCATCCAGCGCAGCCTGCAGTTTAACGGCGATCTTTTCTTTCATGTTCCGGGCCGCGGCTTCTGTAAAGGTCATGACCAGCACCTGCCGCATATCGAGCTGTCCGTCAATCAACCGGCGGACGATGCGATCAGTCAGGACCGCCGTCTTGCCGGAACCAGCCGCTGCCGAAACAAGCAGGTTGCCGGCCGGTGCTCCAATAATGGCGGTTTGTTCAGGTGTGGGCTGCATGCGGGTCACCTCCGGCAGCATACTGTTCAGACAGAAAGTCCGCCAGCGGATTGCGCCTGGCCGACAGGCGGCCGGCCGGCCGGGCGTCCGGGCAGCCGCTGGCTGGGCGGGCGGCCAGGGCCGGCAGCCACCGGTAGCCGGATGGCCGGTTGTCGAACCCGCAAACAGCCTGGAACAGGCAATATTCGCAAGCCGGCTTTTTACCCGGCAGTCTTCGCGGCGTAACAGCAAAATCCCCCGCCAGCAGACAGCCGGCCAGACGCGCCGCCTGCTCCAGGCTGTAGCGACGGAGCAGCACCAGCTGTTCCGGGGTCAGCTTCAAGCCCCGCAAAGCATAGCGTTTGGCCAGATTTTGGCGCATTTGCTCCGGTGTCGGGCGAATACCGTCGGCAACCGTCAGAATCGGCCGATCGAAATGAAAATAGGCGGCGTCGGCGGCCCGGCGGTCCGGGCAGGCCAGGCTGTAAGCTTCCAGGTAGATCGGCAGCTGCAGCGCCAGGCCGTGGTACAGGGCATCGTATTCCGCTTTTTTGTTGCCGCTCTTGTAATCGATGATCCGGAAGAGCGCATCGCCAGACCCATCGGTTTGATCGATGCGGTCTATTTTACCTTGAAAAACCAGCGATTCACCGCCTGGCAGAGACAGCCGGAGCTGGTTCCCTTCCCGCGGACCAAAAGTCCACTCCAGACCGGCCGGCCGATAGGCCTCAGCCTGATACTGGCGCAAGACTGCCGCCAGGGAGGCGGTTGCCAGACGCAGGACCCGATGGCCGGCCGAGGCCCGTAAGCCGGCATCATAAAACATGGCCAGATCTTCCTGCTCTGCGGCGGTCCGCATCCAGGCACTGGTTCGGCCGTTCAGGTCTTCAGCCAGCCAATGCTCCAGCAAGTCCCGCCGAGCCGCCATGTCGCCAGGCTCCAGACCAGCCAGCGCCTGGCGCAGTTCCGCCAGGGCCAGTTCGACGATACCGTGCAGCAGGGTGCCGGTTTCAGCAGCTTCGGGCTGCCAGACCGGCCGTTCGCGCAAAGCCAGAAGATAAGCCGCCAGATGCAGGAAGGGACAGCTGGCGTATGTCTCCAATTGGGAAACACTCATGACCAGCGGATCGGCATACAGCGACCGGACCAGACCGGCCGGCAGCCGGACCTGCCAGATTTGCCCCGGATCGGCATTTTGGCGCAGCCAGGTCAATGCCTGGTCCAGCGGCAGGCCGGCTTCAGCCAGGATGGCCGCCAAGCGGCGCCACTCGCGGTCTGCCGTTATGCTGCCATCGGCCGGCTGGACGGCTTGCCGGCCGCAATGGCCGAGCAGGTAGCCAAATGCCGGTCGCAACGCATGCAAACGGGCATCGGGCCAGGCTGGCCGGGGTGGCAGAACCTGTACCGCCGCCGGTCCGGCCGCGGCGGCCAGCCAGTTGAACCAGGTTGAAACAGCGGCATCCGGTGCCGTCAGGCAGAGGCGGTCAGTCGGCTGGGTCAGCAGAGCATGAATGACAAAGGCGTCGGCAAAAGCCTGATCACGGGCACTGCTGGGCAACTGCCGGTTAAGCAGGCCGGAAAGCGCCTGCCGGTCCTGGTCCTTCAGCAAGCCTTCCGGCGGCAGTCCCGGCGGCAGGGCGGTCGCCGCGGCCCCGATCAGGAAGAGGACGCGGGATTGCCGCAGCATGGCCCGACGCAGATCGCCGACGCCGACCTGGTCAATAGCGGTGGGGATCGAGCCGCTGCCGGCAGCTTCCATGCCCGCTGCCAGTGTATCGCGAAAAACCTGCAGGGACATCGGCGTGTCGGCGGTCAGCCGAATCAACTGATCCAGCAGCCGGTCCAGTTCGTTCCAGGACTGGACCAAAGCCAGGGCGGCCTCGTTCTCGCCTGATTCCGCCAATTGGGCCGAGCGGCGGCTGATCCGCTCCGGCAGCCCATAATCACGCAGAAATTGCCACAGGATCCGGCACTTGCCATCACCGGCCGGCATCCGGTTCAATTCAGCCAGAACCATCTGCCAGGGACGGAAAGCCCGGTCACGGATGGCCGCCAGACCCGGGCTTGGAAAACGGCGGTCATCGGCCAGCTGGTCCGGCCGGGTGACACCCCGGGCCAGCATTTCATTTTCCAGCCGGTCAATTTCGGACAGGTCCAGGTCGGTCAGACCAGAACGCAGGCAAGTCATGACCGCGTCCCGCGTCCAGTTGCGCAGGCCGACATCCAGCAGACCGAGTACCAGGCGCAGCAGCGGCGTGCCGGTCAGGGGACGCTCGGCGTCTACAAACAGGGGTATGCCGTATTCCCGGCAGGTTGCCCGCAGCAGCGGCGTGTAGCCGGGCAAGTCGCAGACAGCCAGTGTGATGTCGCGGTAGCGGTAGCCCTCGGTCTGCACCAGCCGTCGAACCTCGCCGGCGACCCAGGCGGTCTCGCTGTCGCGCCCATCGGCGCGGATAAGGCGCAGGTAGTGGCTCTCGGCGGCACGGACATCCGGATCAGGATCAGGAAGACAGCGCCGGCCCTCCTGTATGGCTGTAGAAATCCGGGCGGCCATGCCGGCAGCCGGGTCCGGCAACCGCTCGATCCGGCTGGCCGGCAGGATTTGCTGCAAGCGCCAGGCGGTCCGGCGGCCGGCCAGGAAGCAATCGGCTCCATGATCGATCGCGTTCCGGTCGTAGGGCAGATGATCGACGGCGATCGTCAGAGTCAGGCTGGCAGTCAGCCGGTTGAGGGCGAGTAAAATGGCGTCCTCCTGGGGTGTGAAATCGCGGGTCTCGCCAAAGCCGCTGACCCAGATGCTGGTGCAGCCCAGCCATTCCAGACGATTCCAGGGCCAGACGCGGTCATGGGCAGGCATCGCGGCCAGGGTCTGCAGTGCCGCGCCCAGGCGGTTCAGGTCGTCTTCAGCGTCAGAGAGCCCGGTCTCGGTCAAGGCGTGATCATATTCGCGGAGCAGGATGCCGAGGTCATGGGTTTTATTGCGCAAGGCCCGGTCATCAGAGCTCTCGCCCGCTGCCAGCAGCCGGTCGGCCTCGACCTGGTAGCGCTTCAAATCGCCCAGGGCTGCGGCCGCCTGGCGGATAAAGCCCGGCTGGTCGGCTAAATGGCCGAATGAATGCAATTCCGGCTGGTTCTTCTTTAAGACACGATGAATCAGCATGCCCTGACCGGTCGAGTCAACGGCCTGCTCGGGCGTTTGGCCAATCTCTCCGAGCAGGCGCCAGGCCAGCCGGCGGAAGCTCAGCACTTCGGCCATCATCAGACCGGATTGGCCGGACATTTCCAGATAGTCACGTTCCACGTCCATCTTGGTCTGCTCCGGAACAAGCAGAATAGCCCGTTTGTCCGGCCAGACTGCCGTCAATTCGCACACCTCGCTCAGGCAGCGGGCGCGCAGTGCGTTCCGGTTGGAGCTGTATAAAATGCGCATGGCCGTTACTTCAGCGACTCCGGTATTCGGCTGTTGACGGTTGGCGTAATCAGACCCGCAGCCGCCAGCCAGGTGACAAGGGCTAGGGAAAAACGGCCGGAGTAGTCGCGCTGACCTTGAATTGCCTGCATGTCTTCGCCTCCACTGCTGATAGATGAACAGAGCGTAAAATCGTGACTTTAACTATCGTATTTTAACAATATTTGTGATATCCTGCAACTGATGAGCTGACCGGCGGCCTGCGCAGGCATTCCTGCACGCGGTTCGCGGTCTGATACCGGAGGTCTGATAATCTTGAACATGAACAATTCCGGCGCCGCCGAGGGTTTGATCCATCCGCACCCCGCCGTCGCCAAGTCCGCCGACAAGTACCCGATGAAACGGGGGCTGGTCGGCAACTTTGCCAATTGGGCCGGCATGGCCGTCACCAGCCTGGGTATCCGGCTGCGGGCAGAGGGTCTGGAGAATATCCCGTCGAAAATCCCCTATGTCATCGCCGCCAATCATGAAACCTATGTTGACGGCATGTGGATCGGCCATTTCCTTCCCCGCCAGCATTTTAAAGTCATGAGCTGCATCGCGGCCAAGGACCTGGAAGACAAGCATGGCTTCCTGGGCCGTTTGATTGTCCGGGTCGGCCGGGCTATCGCCGTTGACCGGTTCGGCAATCCGGTACGCGGCCTGATCATCGCCAAAAAGGCAGTCGACGAGGGCAACATCATGCTTGTTCATCCGGAAGGCACCCGTTCGGTTGACGGTCACCTGGCCGAGATGAAAGACGGCGCCGCCTATATCGCCTTCAAGAGCAAGGTGCCGTTGATGCCGGTTTTCATCGACGGCGGCTACGAGGTTTTCAACCGGCATATGAAGCGGCCGCAGGGACGCGATCCGATCACGCACAAGCGCCGGGAAGTCATTCTGACTTTTGGCAAGCCGATGAATCCGGCCGATTTCCCAAACGCGCGGGAAATGACCGCCGCCCTGACCGAGTGGATGCAAGCCCGCTTCAGTGCGAAAAAGATCCCCCGGGTTTTCAGCCCGCAGGAACGCTGATAC
>JAEXPB010000107.1 GCA_023438965.1 Bacillota bacterium
GGAAATGGTGCTCAAGCTGCGCTTCGGTCTCGAGGACGGCCGCGCGCGCGCGCTGGAGGAGGTCGGCCGGGAATTCAAGGTCACCCGCGAGCGCATTCGCCAGATCGAGGCCAAGGCTCTGCGTAAAATGCGCCATCCCAGCCGCAGCAAGAAACTGAAAGATTACCTGGACTGACGGCCGGGTTTCCGGCCCGGCACGGCAGCCCGGCGCAGCGGCGGAATCTGGCAGCGGGATTAAGCAAACGGATCCAGCCATCGATATCGTATGACCAGCATTGCGATTGGTTCATGAGGAGGGACAGCCATGCCAGACATCCTCAAGGAATTATTCAAGCAGATCACGCGACTGGCAGCCGAATCACGCCAAACCATGCCCATGTCGGTTTTTGCCGCGATGACCGAGGCAGCCGGCCTGGACAGCCCAAAGATCGAATTGCTTCTGAAATGGATGGAATCATCCGGCATTCAGCTGCTGGATGATCAGGCGGAGGTCAACGAAGCGGAGCCGGACGCCGGGGACCTGGCGGTCGAAGACGATCCCCCGCTTGATACGCAGCCCCTGGCCGGTGAACCGCTGGTCGACGATTCCATCCGCCTGTACCTGCGGGAAATCGGCTGTTATAACCTGCTTTCATCGGAAAAGGAGCAGGAGCTGGCCCGGCGGGTGCAGGCCGGCGACGATGATGCCCGGGACGAACTCTGCGAAGCCAACCTGCGGCTGGTCGTCAGCATTGCCAAGCGATACAGCGGCAAAGGCCTGCCTTTCCTGGATCTGATCCAGGAAGGGAACCTTGGCCTGATGCGGGCGGTCGAGAAATTCGACGCTTCGCGCGGCTTTAAATTCAGCACCTACGCCACCTGGTGGATCCGCCAGTCGATAACCCGGGCTATCGCCGACCAGAGCCGGATGATCCGGGTGCCGGTCCATATGGTTGAGAGCATCAACCGGTTGATCCATTTGCAACGCCAGATGCAGCAGGAACAAGGCCGCGATCTGAGCGAGGACGAATTAGCCAGGCTTTCCGATGTGTCGGTGGACCGGATCCGCCAGATCCGCCAGGCGGCCCATGAACTTGTTTCGATCGATAAACCGGTCGGGGAGGAGGAAGACAGTATTTTGGGGGATTTCATCCCCGATCTTGATTCGCCGTCGCCGGCAGCCCAGGTGGAATACAACCTGTTGCACGAACAGCTGCAGACCCTGGTTCACCTGCTCTCGCCCCGCGAGGAGGCTGTGATCCGGTTGCGGTTCGGCCTTGACGACGGCCGGCCGCATACACTGGAGGAAGTGGGCCGTCAATTCAAGGTCACCCGGGAGCGCATACGCCAGATCGAGGCCAAGGCCATCCGCAAGCTGCGCCAGACCGGATACTGCCAGAAAATACGTGATGCGATCGACTAACCATCCGGTCAGCCATCTCTCGCCCCGGCTCAAGGCGGTTGCCGAACTGGTGCCGGCTTGCCGGCGCCTGCTGGATATCGGCACCGATCATGCCTGGCTGCCGATAGAACTCGTCCGGCACGGCTGCTGCCAGACTGCGCTGGCCATCGACATTCGCCCCGGCCCCTTGGCTGCCGCCGACCGGCATATCCGTGCCGCCGGCTTGACCGGCCGGATCCAGACCTGCCAGGCTGACGGCCTGAACGGCATTGACCTGGATGAAGGCGATGCTGTGGTCCTGGCTGGCATGGGCGGCTATGAGATGATGGATATCCTCGGCCCGACGCCCCGACACTGCCGGACCCTGGTCCTGCAGCCGATGAAATCCCTGCCCGAGCTGCGCCTGTGGCTGTACCGGAACGGTTATGTCATCCAGACGGAGCGCCTGGCGGTCGAGAAGAACCATGCCTATGTGATCATCAGCTGCCGGTATACCGGCAGCCGCCGCACCCTCAGCGATCTCGAAGCCCTGGTCGGCCCCTGCCTGCTGCTGGAGCCGCCGCAACCGGGCCTGCACCTTTACCTGGACAAATTGCTGCAGCGTCTGCACAAGCAAAGTCTGGGCGAGCCGGCCTTGCAGCCGGTCATCGAACTGATTCGGCAACTGCAGGATGGCCTGCCCGAAGAAACATCGCCGCGGAAGGAAGCAAGCGCCATGAATGACAACACAGCCCAACCGGCCGCCGGCGTGCGGCTGCCTGAAATCGCCGCGCCAGTTGAGGCATCCGGTTCAGCCGCACCCGCCATTCAAGCGGAAACCGCGACGGTCAGCCTGGTCCTCCGGACTCTGGACGAATTGGCACCGCCCGGGCTGGCTGAATCCTGGGACAAGATTGGCCTGCAGGTCGGCGATCCCGACTGGCCGGTTCGACAGGTCCTGCTCGCGCTGGACATCACTGATCAATCAATTAAGGATGCCGAGACGTTAGGATGTCAGCTTATCATTTGCCATCATCCGCCGATTTTCAATCCGCTGGCCAGCCTGCGGACGGATATTCCTGAGCAACAGCAGCTATTCCGCCTGATAAGCCGTCGAATCAGCGTGATCGCCGCCCATACCAACCTGGACGCCGCGCCGGGCGGCGTGGCCGACAGCCTGGCTGAAATCCTGGGCCTCGGCGGCCCGGAATGCCGGCCGGTCGCCGCTTACGGCCGCAGCGGCCGCCTGGCCGAACCGGAACTGCTTAGCCGTCTGCTGGCACGAATCCGGCAGACCCTGGGCAGCAGCGGCTGCCGGATCAACACCGACCAGGACCGGCTGATCACCAGCCTGGCTGTTTTTCCCGGCTCGCTGGCCGAAGAATTCATTCCGGACCTGGTGGCAGCCGGTGTTGAAGCCGTGGTTTGCGGCGAAATCAAGCACCATCTGGGACTGATGCTGGCGGCCCGGGGAATGGCGGCCATTGACGCGGGACACGATGTGACCGAACGGGTCGTCCTTGCACCGCTGGCGGCCAGCCTGCGGGACCGTCTGCCGCAAATATCGTTTGCCGTATCGAACGGCATGGATTATAATAAGATGGCTTTCTGAGCAAGCCAGACAACCGCGGGCGCAGGCCGAAAGGCCGCGCATGAGGAAAGTCCGGGCTCCAACGGGTGAAGGTGCCGGGTAACTCCCGGTGAAGGCGACTTCAAGGATAGTGCAACAGAAATAGACCGCCGGCGGCCCTCGGCCAGCCGGTAAGGATGGAAAGGTGAGGTAAGAGCTCACCAGCGGCCCGGCGACGGGCCGGCTCTGTAAACCCCACCTGGAGCAACACCGCGGAGGGACGATAATGTGACCCGCATGTCCCGGGGAGGTGGCTGGAGCCGATTGGCAACAATCGGCCTAGATAGATGGTTGTCCAATACAGGACCCGGCTTACAGACTTGCTCAGAAAGCTATTTAGCCTTATTTCCGCCTGAGGGAGGACAGTCATGAAAGCAGAATCCTATTTATCACGCGGTGTCTCGCCGACCAAAGATGATGTCAAGCAGGCGGTGGCCAATCAATCCAAAGGATTGTTCCCCGGCTCTTTCTGCAAAGTCATCCCGGACCTCGCCGGCGACCCGGCCTGGTGCGCCGCTGTCCATGCCGACGGCGCCGGCACCAAATCTTCTGCGGCCTACCTGATGTACCGCGAGACCGGCGACCCGGCCTGGTTTGCCGGCATTGCCCAGGATTCGCTGGTCATGAACACCGATGATCTCCTGTGCATCGGCGCTGTCGACCAATTCAAAGTCTCCAACACGATCGGCCGCAATGCCCATCGCGTCGACGCCGCCTGCCTGGCGGCGGTCATCGGCGGCTATGACCGGGTCATCGCCGACCTGGGTCAGCAGGGCGTCGCCGTGGAAATGACCGGCGGCGAAACCGCTGATGTCGGCGACCTGGTCCGGACGGTCATCTGCGACTCCACGGTGGTCGTCCGCCTGCCGCGCCGCGCGGTGATTCAGGCTGCGCAGATCAAGGCCGGGCAGGCAATTATCGGCCTGGCTTCTTTTGGCCAGACCACCTACGAACGAACGGAGAACTCCGGCATTGGCTCCAACGGCTTGACGGCCGCCCGCCACCTGCTGCTGCACAAGGACTACCTGACCCGCTACCCCGAGTCCTGTTCGGATACACTGCCGGCCGACAAGGCCTACTGCGGTGCCTGGCACCTGGAGGACAAACTGCCGGGATCGACGCTGACTGTCGGTGCGGCGATCCTGTCGCCGACCCGGACCTACCCGCCGGTGATTCGCGCCATCCTGCCGGCTGTTGGCGGCAATATCAGCGGCATCATTCACTGCACTGGCGGCGGCCAGGCCAAATGCCGGGATTTTGGCCAGAATGTCCGGTATGTCAAGGACAACCTGTTCCCGGCACCGCCGATTTTCCAGGCGCTGGCCGAATCCGGCGAAATCACAGCTGCCGAGTTGTACCAGGTCTTCAACATGGGCCACCGCCTGGAGATCTACTGCGATGAGAGCGCGGTCGGAACGATCCTGGCCATTTGCGGCCGGTTCAACCTTCTGGCGCGCCGGATCGGCACGACGGAAGCCCTGCCGGCCGGATCGCCCAATGAAGTCCTGATCCGCGACCAGGGCAGGGAGTTCCGCTACTGCTGAACAACGCGCAGACTTTACATTAAGGATAACCTATGGTAATATTTTAAATAGTCTGCCGTGGTCAAGGTTTGAGGAATGTCCGACCCCCTACTTTGCCACTGGATATTATAAGGAGGAACAACATGGACAAAGAACGCAAAACCGAACTCATTTCATCTTTCGGCCTGCATGAGGGCGATACCGGTTCACCGGAAGTCCAGATCGCCATTCTCACCGAACGGATCAACCATCTGACCGAACACCTGAAGGTGCACAAGAACGACCACCATTCCCGGCGCGGGCTGCTGAGCATGGTCGGTCAACGCCGCGGCATCCTGGATTACCTGAACAGCATCGACGTTGAACGGTATCGTGCGATCATCAGCAAGCTGAACATCAGAAAGTAATTGGCAAAGAGTGGATTGGTGAGCGGCTTGTTCGCTCACCAATTTTTCTCATCAGAAAAACTGCCTGCGGGCTGTAGAAGGTAGGTTGCGCGGCTGAGACTGACGGCCCCGGACCCTACAGGCTACCGTCCCGCGGGTAATCCCATGACACCTACGGAGGTATAAAATGGAAAAAACATTTCAAATGACTCTGGCCGGCCGACCGCTGGTCATCGAAACCGGCAAGCTGGCCCAGTTTGCCAACGGTTCCTGCCTGGTTCGCTATGGCGACACCGTCATCCTGTCGACAGCGACGGCTGCGACCACACCGCGCCCGGGCATCGATTTCTTCCCGCTGAGCGTGGATTATGAAGAAAAGCAGTACAGCGTCGGCAAGATCCCCGGCGGTTTCATCAAACGGGAAGGCCGCCCGTCGGAGAAAGCCATCCTGGCTTCCCGCGTAATCGACCGCCCGATCCGGCCGCTTTTCCCGAAGGACCTGCGCAATGACGTGGCGGTCAGCAACCTCGTGATGTCGGTGGATCAGGACTGCTCGCCGGAAATCGCTTCCATGATCGGCACATCCATCGCCATCGCGATTTCCGACATTCCCTGGAACGGCCCGATCGGCGGTGTCCAGATCGGCCTGGTCGACGGCCAGGCGGTGATCAACCCTGACGAAAAGCAGCGCGCTGCCAGCCAGATGCAGGTTACGCTGGCCGGCACCCAGGATAAAGTCTGCATGATCGAAGCCGGCGCCAGTGAAGTGCCGGATGAGGTTATGCTGCAGGCGATCTTTGACGGCCACAAGGTCATCCAGGAGATCTGCGCCTTTATCAAGGGCATCGTCGCTGAGATCGGCAAACCCAAGTTCACTTACACATCAGCCGAGATCCCGCCGGAAGCCTTCGCCGCGGTCAAGGAATTCGCCTATGCCGGCATGCGGGAAGCCGTCCTGTCCAGCGACAAGAGCGTGCGCGACCAGCAGGTGGACGCGCTGAAGACCGCTGCAGCCGAGCACATCGCCGCCTTGAATCCGGAATGGGCTCCCTTTGTCGGCGACGCCATGTACAAACTGGAAAAGAAGGTCGTCCGCGAATACCTGTTCAAGGAACACCGCCGGGTTGACGGGCGCGCCCTCGACGAGATCCGGCCGCTGTCCGCCCAGGTTGGCCTGTTGCCGCGCGTGCACGGCACCGGACTCTTCCAGCGCGGTCAGACCCAGGTCATGACCACCTGCACACTGGGTCCGCTTTCCAAGGTCCAGATGCTGGATGGCCTCGACAAAGAAGAAGAAAAGCGCTACATGCACCATTACAACATGCCCGGCTACAG
>JAEXPB010000113.1 GCA_023438965.1 Bacillota bacterium
CCGTAAACATGCCTTTCCCTCCTTTAGGCGATCATAACCAGGGAGTCCCCAGTCGTCACCGTTGAGCCCTTGCCGACCAAGACCTGGCTGATTGTGCCGTCGCAGGTGGCGACGATTTCGTTTTCCATTTTCATGGCTTCCAGAATGATGACGATATCGCCGGGCTTCACACGATCACCGGGCTTTTTCAGAACCGCCAGAATTGTGCCGGGCATCGGTGCGGTCAATGGTGTACCGTCTGCCCGATTGCTGCCTGTCATGATCGGTGCCGCCGGTGCCGCGACCGGCGCCGCGGCTGCAGCCGGGACCGCAGAAGCAGCGGCGATCGCCGGCTGAGCGGCTGTTATGGCCAGGACACGAGCCTCACCTTGCTCGACTTCAACTTCATATTGTTTATCATTGACGGTCACAATATACTTCATGTTCTTGTTCTCCTCACTTTTCCAGCAACCGAATGGATTTAAAGTATAGTTCCTCCGGAACACAGCCCAGATGATCGCAAACGATGGCCATGATAATGGCAGCAGTCTTGTCGTCGACATCGATCAATTGCAGGTCCTGGGACAAGGACGGCGGGGCCGGTTGATGTGTTGGGAAGGCTGCGGGAGCCGGCACCGACGGTAGCGCAGGTATCGGTTGCCCACTCGAAGCTTTCCGGGCCGCCAGTCTCTTGCTGCGGCCGGACAGCCGGTTGAAAACCGCCGGCTGCAAACTGATCAGCAGAATCAACAGGATCAGGGCGACAAAAACAACACTCATGCCGAATACGCCGATAAAAAGACTGTTCAATAACTCCTGCATGGTCATTCACCTGCCTCGACGCGCCGGATGCTGTAAGTAACCCGGTTGCTTCGTTTCTCCGCCCGGTTCTGGAAAAATTTCTCGGCGATCGGCGGGAAAAGCAGATAACTGAGGACATCCTCTTCGCTCTCGGCGACTGAGCCCAGTTTTTCTTTGGCCGCCGCGAACTCCGGCGCCAAGGTGTCGGCGAATCGCCCGGTGATCGGCTGCTCATTACCCAGGACCCGGGTAATCAGGTCGGCGTTGACCGGTCCGGGTGCCTGCCCGTATTCGCCGCGTACATAGGCTTTAACCTCTTTAGAGATCATTTTGTACCGTTCACCGGACAGGACATTGGTTGCCGCCTGCACGCCGACCATCTGGCTCATCGGGGTGACCAGCGGCGGATAGCCAAGGTCAGCCCGCACCCGGGGTGTTTCAAGCAGGACGTCATTCAGCTTGTCCAGCGCGTTTTGCTGTTTGAGCTGCGAGATCAGATTGGACAGCATGCCGCCCGGGATCTGGTAAACCAGCGCGTCGGTCTCTGTGCCGAGTACATAGGGATCCAGCAGGCCGGAACGCATATACTGGTCCTTGAGGGGTTTGAAAAAGTCATTGACCTCCTTGAGGACCCGGCTGTCCAATCCGGTGGCATAACCCATTTGTTCCAGGGCATAATGCAGGGATTCGGTGGCCGGTTGGGAAGTGCCGCCCGAGAAAGATGAAATGGCGGTGTCGATGCCGTCACAGCCGGCTTCGGCAGCCTTGAGGTAAGTCATCGGCGCCAGCCCGGTGGTCGAATGGGTGTGCAGGAAAATCGGCAGCCGGACATTCTGCTTCAAGGCACTGACCAGATCGAAAGCCTCCCTGGGGCTCATGATGCCCGCCATATCCTTGATGCAGATGGAATGAACGCCCATTTTCTCCAAGTCACGGCCCAAGCGAACGTAACTCTCCAAATCATGAATCGGGCTCAGGGTATAAGCAATGGTGCCCTGGGCATGGCCGCCGCATTTCAAAGTCTCATCGACTGCCACCTCGATGTTGCGCAAGTCATTCAAAGCATCAAATATGCGCAGGATATCAATGCCATTGCGAATTGAGCAGCTGACGAACCGGCGGACGACATCATCCGGGTAATGCCGGTAACCAAGAATGTTCTGACCGCGGAGCAGCATCTGTAATTTGGTATGCTTCACCCGGGACTTGATCCGGCGCAACCTGGCCCAGGGGTCTTCATCCAGGTAGCGCAGACACGCGTCAAAGGTCGCGCCACCCCAGCATTCCAATGAGTAATAGCCGGCCTGATCCAGTTTTTCCAAAATCGGGTCAAAGTCCGGCCCGGGCATCCTTGTGGCCACCAACGACTGGTTCGCATCGCGCAGAACCGTTTCCGTGACATGGAGTTTCATAAAACTCCTCCTTCCAGCCTATATTCATATTCATACAAATGAATGAGATCGCCCTTGATACATCAGTTCATCGGTATTCCAAATATCCGGCAGCAACACATATTCTGCCTTGCTCCGAATCGGTCGGGTTATCATAAAAAAAAGAACTCCCTGCGAAGCTCTCCACCCTGAAGCCAAAACTTGAAGCAGTACACTGCCCAACCGGAATTATCGATATTCAATTTGGATCTACTCTACCGCGAACCGGCTTGAATGTCAAGCTCAAACGCTTAATGATCATCGTTCGCGCCGAAGTGCTTAATGTCCGCCGGTTCTGACCACGGTCTGCCCGCATTGCAACAGCCCAAACTATCGAGCCGGCTCACTGCTCTCCGGACACCAAAAGGGGCATCCTGACGATGCCCCTCCGGTGGTTGTCGAAGTTTAGCCAACCGATCCCTTGCTCTGACTTTCCAGCGCAGTCCTGCCCGACAACAGCCTGGTGCTACCCGGCACGGACAATTGCCAGCATTTGCGTGAGCAGTGTGCCGATCGTTTGCACTTGATCCAGACGGATGGCCTGGGCAGCCAGTATCCCGGCCAGAATCTCCTTCATTTCCGCGCCGTTTTCGCGGGGTTTCAGGCCGCGCAGCTTTTGATACAAACCGGCGATTTGACCTTTGGCCGCGCGCAGTTCCTCATTGATGGCGGTGATCTGCTGATTCAACGCTTTCAGTTGCTGGCGGGTTTCAGCTGACAGCGACCCCTTGCTGGCGGCCAGGCTGGCCTGCAAGTCCTGGCGAAGCTGAAGATTGGCCTGGACCCGGCTCAGGATCGCTTGCTGGTTCTCCAGGACCTGGATCCGCAAGGCGAGGATTTCCTGACGCACCGCCAGGCGGGAAGTCAACTCCGCTGCCGAAGCCCGGATGGCCGGCGCCTGGGTTTCCGCAGCAAAAACCGGTACCGCGATGCCCACAGCAAGCACAATCAGGATAAGCAGCGCGACAATTCTCTTTTTCATGGCAAAACCTCCTCTTCAAGCCCGGCTAATGCCAACCGGACTTTTTTCCTGTAACCTGAGCATAGCACGGCCGCCGGCGGCGGAGCAACGGTCGAATTGTGGCAAGTTAGCGGCAGTCGGCCCGGTTGGCCCGCGCTATGATAAAATGGATGTCAGGGTGGTGCGGGACTTGACAAAATTGATTTATGTAGCTGACGACGAACCGAATATCCGCAGTCTGATCCAGTCCTTCCTGGCTAACGAAGGTTATGCCGTGCAAACTTACGGCGACGGCGAGTCCCTGCTCGACGCGTTCCAGCGTCAACCGGCCGACCTGGTGATCCTGGACATCATGATGCCCGGCCTGGACGGCCTGACAATCTGCAGCCAGCTGCGCCAGCGCAGCATCATCCCGATCTTCATTGTTTCTGCCCGGGATTCCGAGCTGGACCGGATCACCGGCATCACGCTGGGATCCGACGACTACCTGACCAAGCCGTTCTCGCCGATCGAGCTGGTCGCGCGGGTCAAAGCGATTTTCCGGCGCCTGGAGATGGATCGGCGTCCGGCGCCGGCCAGTCAGCTGACCGCCGGCAATCTGCGGATCAATACCGAAAGCCGGATCATTACCTGCTGTGATCAGGTTCTGGATGTCACGCCGACCGAATACGCCCTGCTCAATTACCTGCTGGCTAATCCGGAGCGGGCAATATCCCGTGAAGAGTTGCTGAAGAAAGTCTGGCAATTCGATTTCGAGACCGACACGCGGGCAGCCGATGACCTGATCAAGCGCCTGCGACGCAAATTGGCGCTTCTGGACAGCGGCATCCAGATCGATTCGGTCTGGGGATTTGGCTTCCGGCTGGCCGTCAAGGCAAAGCCGGATCAGGCGTCTTTATGAAAAGCATCAGTCAGCGCATCACCTGGCCCCTGGCGATTAACGCAGTACTTGTGCCGCTCTTGATTCTGCTGGTTTTCAATGGCGTGATGCGAGCTTATATGCTGAATACCGCCCGGCAGGACCTGAAGGAAACCGCAGCCGTTACCCAATCCCTGGTCCGCCAGCAGCTCAAGGCCACAGCCGACGCCGGGACCGACAGCGGGAAGCTGCCAACCCGCCTGGCCAGCATCCGCTCCCTGCTCCGCATAACCAGCAATCGCAGCGGTATTGAACTGCTGGTCATCAACCAGAACAAAGAGATCGTCTTCCCGGTCGATGTCAG
>JAEXPB010000132.1 GCA_023438965.1 Bacillota bacterium
CGAGGTCTGCCCGCGCCGCCGGGCCGTTCAAAGCCGCTGCGGCGTCCAGATCGATCCAATGCGGCTTGTCGGCCGCCAATCTGGCGTTGGAAGCGACCTTCAGCGTCGGGACCGGGCCGCCGAGCGGCGTGCCGCGTCCGGTGGTGAACAGGATGATCTGCGCCCCGGCCGCTGCCAGCGCCGTGCAGGCCACCATATCGTTGCCCGGGCCTTCCAGGATGGTCAGACCCGGCCGGCGTACCCGGCCGCCATAGCGGATCACGTCCGTAACGGCGGCCAGGCCGGCTTTCTGGGTGCAGCCCAGCGATTTCTCCTCCAGGGTGGTGATGCCGCCGGCCTTGTTGCCGGGCGATGGATTCTCATAAACCGGCAGGCCGTGCCGGGTGTAGTAGGCGCGGAAATCGCGGATCACCCCGTTCAGACTGTCGAAAACTTCCCGGCTCGCCGCGCGCGCCAGCAGCAGATGCTCGGCGCCGAACATTTCCGGGATTTCGGTCAGAATGGCGCTGCCGCCCAGACCGGTCAGCCATTCGGTAAAGCGACCGAGCAGGGGATTGGCGGTCAGGCCGGAAAAGGCGTCCGACCCGCCGCACTTCAAGCCGATGACCAGCTCGCGCAAAGGACAGGGCTCGCGCCGGTCTTGTCCGGCCCCGGCAGCAAGCCGCTCCAGGCTGGCCATCCCCGCCGCCAGTTCGTCCCCGACATCCTGGACGGCCAGGAAAGCGACGCGCGCCGGATCGGTCGGCCCGAGTTCTGCCTGCATGCCGCTGATCTGGTTGTTTTCGCAGCCCAGGCCGAGGACCAGCACCGCGCCGGCGTTCGGGTGACGGACCAGGTCGGCCAGGATGCGGCGGGTCTGGGCATGATCTTCGCCCAGCTGCGAACAGCCATAGGGGTGGGTGAAGCAACAGGCGCCGTCCAGACCGGGCCAGCCGCCGCTGTCGATCCGCGATTGGGCCAGGGCGGTCAGCCTCTCCGCCGTGTGATTGACGCAGCCGACCGTCGGGATGACCCAGATCTCGTTGCGGATGCCGACCTGTCCGCTGGCGCGCCGATAACCGGCGAATGTTGCCGGCCAACTGCCATCCGGCCCTTCGGTCCTGGCCGTGGCCGGCCCGGCGGCAGGATCCCAGGCAAAAACGCGGTCCGCGGCCAGATCGGTCCGCAAATTGTGAACATGGACCCATTCTCCGGCGACAATGTCCCGGCTGGCGATGCCGATCGGGTCGCCGTATTTGATGACCGGATCGCCGGCATGGATCGGCTGGCGGGCAATTTTGTGCCCGACCGGGATTTCGCCGGACGGCTGGCCGATCACGACCAGCACATTGTCAGCCGGATGGATGAGCAGGGTCTGACCGGCTGCGGACGGAAGACCAGCCGGCGTCCCGTTCCGCCGGGAGGAATCATTGATCAAGCGGACACACCGCCTCTCGCATGCCCAGCCGCAGCTGAAGCTCCAGATAGCCGGTCACGTCTTCGGCCAGGCCGGTCAGGCCATCCGGGCAAGCGGAACGATTCAGAACGGGTAAACTGACAGACATGACAAATCCTCGCTCTCTGATCTGGAATGGCTACAGCATATCATGGAACGATCGGAGATGATCGATCAATGTTGCCTTTCGGGGTCAAGTTCAACAAATCTTGCGCGGCGCAAGCTAGCCCTGGCGGTATTGTTTCCGGCATTGCAGCGGCGTGACACCCTCATGCTGCCGGAAAATGCGGATAAAATGGTTGACATTGCCATAGCCGACCGCGCAGCCGATCTCGGCGACGGTCTGACCGGTATGGGCCAGCAGCTCGCGTGCCTTGGCCAGACGGTAAAGGATCAGGTAGTCGCGGAAATGGTAGCCGGTTACGGCGCGAAAGATCCGCGACAGGTGGCAGCGGCTGACGAAATGACGGGCGGCCAGGCTGTCCAGGCTGATGTCCTCGCGGTAATCCCGGGCGATGTCCTTCTGGATGGCCAGGACAATCCGGGTTCGCTCGGTTTCCTGGCCAATCGGGAACCAGCGGGGGTTGACCCGGTACAAGGAGATCAGGATGCCCGTGATCAGGGCAGCCGACCGGATCAGCCAGAAAGCCCGGCGGTCCCGGCTTTCTGCAATCAGCCCGTCAAATTGGCCGGCCAGTTCCCGGGTCAGGGCTTCATCCAGCCCGAGCACCGGCGTGAACAGCGCCGGCCGGTGGATCAGGATCGAAAGCAGGGTGAGCTCATGGATATTCAACAGGCAGAATTCGCTGTCCAACGAGAGCACATACCGGCGATAGGGCAGTTCGCTGATCCGCACTTCATGCTTCTCCAGGTAGCCGAAGACGACGAGCGAACCGGCGCGCGCAAGCTGCCTGCCGCCATTGATCTCCAGCTCGATGGCGCCGCCGGTGACCAGGATCAGCTCGATACGCGGATGCGCATGGCTGCCGAGTCCCTGATAGCCAAAGCTCTCCTGATAATAGACACTGATTGGCTGGTCATCGTCCCGCATGGCAGATCCTTTCCGGTGTCAGGCACAAAACGCTAATTATCGCACACGTCCCATTATATCGTGCCGGCCCGGCCGGAGCTACACTGTTTTTGATATTCACAGGAGGAGGTCAACAGAACAATGTCCTGTTTTGAACCGTTCAATTTCGGCAGTCTGCAGGACCTGCAGGCCAAAATCCGTCAGCTGGATGTGCCGATCCGCCTGAGTGAAGACCTGTCGGTCCTGCACCGGCCGGTCCGGATCGGCCGGCGGGAAACGCCCAATGCGCTGGCCATTTTGCCGATGGAAGGCTGCGACGGCGAACCGGACGGCAGCCCGTCGGATCTGGTGCGCCGCCGGTACCGGCGTTTTGCGGCCGGCGGTGCGGGGCTGGTCTGGTATGAAGCCTGCGCTGTCGTGCCCGAAGGCCGGGCCAATCCGTTGCAATTGCATCTGCATGCCGGCAATGCCGGTCAATTCCGGGATCTGCTGGAACAAAGCAATGCCGCCGGATTGGCCGGTAACGGCTACCGTCCGGTCAACATCCTGCAATTGACGCATTCCGGCCGCTATGCACGGCCGGTCGACGCGGCCGCGCCGCTGGTGCCACAGCGTGATCCGCTGCTTGATCCCCGTGTCGGCATTCAGGACGACAGCCGGATCGTTACCGACGAATATCTGGACAGCCTGCAGGAAAAATATGTGCAAGCCGCCCTGTTGGCCCAGGAAGCCGGTTTTGACGGCGTAGACATCAAAGCCTGCCATCGCTATCTGGTATCCGAACTGCTGGCTGCCAAACAGCGCACCGGCCGTTACGGCGGCAGTTTTGCCAACCGCTCGCGTTTCCTGCTGGAAACAATCCGGCGGGTGAAAGCCGCTGTCGGCGATGATTTCATCGTCGCCTGCCGTTTCAATGTCTTCGACGGCCATCCGGCCACCCACGGCTTCGGCGTGTCAGCCGCCGATTGCCGTAAGCCGGACTTGAGTGAACCGCTGGAATTGACACGGATGCTGGTCGCATCCGGTGTCGATTTGCTAAGCAACTCGGCTGGCAATCCCTATTATCGTTTCCCGCAGATCACACGCCCTCTGGACAAGACCATCATCGGCGGCGAATTGCCGGATGAACATCCCCTGGAAAGCGTCGCCCGCCTGTTCGGATTCAGCCGGCAGATCCAGGCGGCTGCCGGTACGGTGCCGGTTGTCGGGAACGGTTACAGCTGGCTGCGTCAATTTATCCCCTGCGCGGGCGCCGCCAATGTGGCCGACGGTTCGGTTGCGCTGGTCGGGCTTGGCCGCGAGGGTTTCGCTTATCCGGATGCGCCGCGGGACATTCTGACCACGGGCAGAATGATTCCCGGCAAGTGCTGCATCGCCTGCAGCAAATGTACCCAGATCATGCGCGACCATGGCCGCACCGGCTGCGTCGTGCGCGATCCGGACATCTATGTGCCGTTGTACCAGACGGCCCGCCAGGCTGCGGCAAGCGGCCGGCAGCAGTGAAAGAAAGAGGATACCAGCATGAGGAAAATCGCATTAGTCACCGGCGGCAGTCGCGGCATCGGACTCGCCATTGCCCGGCAGTTAGCCGCTGATGGCTGCTCTATCGCAATTCTGGACATCAACCCCCGGGATCAATATCCGGAGACCTTCGCCGAATTGGACCGTGATGGCATCGACTATTTGTATATTCAGGGCAGCATCAGCGAACCGGCAGACCGGGAGCGCTGCGTCGCCGCGATTCTGGACCGTTACAGCCGGATCGATATCCTGGTCAATAACGCCGGCATCGCACCCAAAGTCCGGGCCGACCTGCTGGAAATGAGCGAGGAGAGCTTCGACCGCCTGTTAACCGTCAATACCAAAGGCACGATGTTCATGACCCAGGCCGTAGCCCGGCAGATGCTGCGTCAGGAACCGGTCGACGGCCATCGGGGTGTCATTGTCAACATCAGCTCGATGTCGGCGGCTGTCGTTTCGATCAGCCGCGGCGAATATTGCATCGCCAAAGCCGGTGTCTCGATGCTGACTCAGCTTTATGCCGCCCGACTAGCCGCCGACGGCATCC
>JAEXPB010000193.1 GCA_023438965.1 Bacillota bacterium
ATGACATAGGTCTGCACCGGACGGCGGTCATGCGGCGGCTCCTCGAGGACGCTGATGTCCCGGATGCCGGACATGGCCATATGCAGGGTGCGCGGGATCGGTGTCGCCGTCAGGGTCAGCACATCAACCTGCGGGCTGATCGCCTTGATTTGCTCCTTGTGGTCGACGCCGAAGCGCTGCTCTTCGTCGACAACCAGCAAGCCCAGGTTCTTCAGGCGGACATCCTTGGACAGGAGCCGGTGGGTGCCGACCGCGACATCGATCTTGCCGTGGGCCAGTCCGCTGATCGTGTGCTTTTGCATCGCTTCGGTGGCAAAGCGGCTCAATAGCCCGATGTTGACCGGGAAGCCGGCCATCCGCTGCTTGAGGTTGTCATAATGCTGCTGGGCGAGCACGGTGGTCGGTGCCAGCAAGAGCGCCTGCCGCCCGTCCATGACGCATTTGAAGATGGCCCGGAAGGCCACCTCGGTCTTGCCGAAGCCGACATCGCCGCAGAGCAGGCGGTCCATGACCTTGTCGGATTCCATGTCCTGCTTGATTTCCCGGATTGTCCTCAGCTGGTCTTCGGTTTCCTCAAAGGGGAAATTCTCCTCGAATTCCTGCTGCCAAACCGTATCCGGCGCGAATTGATGACCCTTGACCGCCGAACGCTCGGCGTACAGCTTGATCAAGTCGGTTGCCAGCTTGCGGATCGATTCCTTCGCCCGCTCTTTCATGCGGGTCCATTCCTGACCGCCCAGCTTGGACAGGCGCGGTTCCTTGCCTTCCGCACCGACATACTTCTGGATCTGGTCCAGGCTCTCCATCGGAATGTACAGCGAATCCTCGCCGGCATAGACAATCTTCAGGTAATCCCGCTTGATGCCGTTGCTTTCGAGATTGACCAGCCCATCGTAGCGGCCGATGCCGTGCGCTTCGTGCACAACCATCTCGCCGGGGACCAGGTCGCTGAACAAGTCGATCCGGATGCCGGTCTGGTGGCGTCGCCGCGCCGGTCTCTCGCTGCCGAAGATGTCTTGCGTGCCGATCACATATAACCCGGCGGCCGGCCAGATGAAGCCGCGCGGCAGATTGCGGGCGACGATGGCCGAATTCAGTCCGTTTTCGAGGAAAAGGCCGCGCAGCCTGGCCTGGCGGGCTTCCGATCCGGCGAACAGGATGGCTTCGCGGCTGCCGGACTGCCAATCGGCCATTTCCCGGACCAGTTGCTCTTCGCGGCCGCGGAAACTGTCCGCCGGCCGGCCCTGGATGTCGATCTGGTCAGCGCCAGGCAAGCCGTTGCCGGAAGAGGCGATCTGGCATAAGGCGATGGCCTGGCCGTGGCGGTCGATCCGCAGGCTGATGTCCACGCCGCGGAAAGCCGCCTGGCTGGTCAGCGGCAGGATCTGCCCCTTGGCCAGCATCGCCTTCACCCGTTCATCGAGGTCGGCTTGCGCCGCATCCAGGCGGTTGCGGAAGCGCAGCGGCTCATCCAGGAAAAGGCGGGCGCCGGCGGCCATGGCATAATCCAGAACTGATTCGGCCTCGGGATACAGGACGGACAGCCAACGGTCAAGACCGGCGAAAGCCAGGTGCGCGGATACCCGCTCGGCGTCGCGCCGGCATAGCTGGCGGACGGCGTCGGCGATTTCGCGCCCGGCGCCATCGGCGGCCAGGCGATTATGGCTGGTCTGCCCGATTGCCAGCATAGTCTCCGCCAAGCGGTCCGATGTGCCGGAAGCGATCAGCAACTCACGGGCCGGCGGCAGGACCACTGCCGGGAGCATCTCGCTCGAACGCTGGGTTTCCAGGTCAAAGCGCCGGATCGAGTCGACCTCCACATCAAAGAAAGAAAGTCGGATGCCCTGGGGGGCCTGCTCATCTTCGAACGCGGCGGGGACCACATCGACAATGTCGCCGCGGCGAGCGAACTGGCCCGGGCCGTCCACCAGCCGCATGCGCTCATAGCCGACACGCAGCAGATGGGCGCAGAACGCTTCGATGTCCAGCTTCTGCCCGACCTTGAGCTGCAGCTGGGACTGGTCGAAAACGGCCCCGGGCATGATTTTCTGGATGGCGGCGGCGGCAGTCACGATCAGGGCGCCATACTCGCCGGACTGCAGACGGCCCAGGATAGCCAGGCGCTTCAGCTCGCTTTCGCGGCTGACCGCCTCAGCGTCCGTCAGATTGAGTTCACGCGGCCGGAAAACCAGAACCGGCTGGTCAGTCAGCGCTTTCAGGTCGGCCGCCAGGGTCCGGGCGCGCAATTCGTCCGGCACCAGCAGACAGGGCCGTCGGTTGTCCCGGCTCAGGGCCATGGCCAGCCAGGCCTTCTGGGTGTCCGTCGGGCCGATGACATTGACCGGACCCTTCAGGCCGCGCTCGCACCAGTCCTGCAGTTTCTGGAAAGCCGGATCCTGCCGGGTCCGGAGCAGCATAGTTGTAAAATCCACTTCAGGCATGTCGACCTCTTCCCGGTTATTTCCGGTTATAACGATTCATAGCGGAACCCAGGCCTTCGCCCAGGATCATTTCCACAGCATCGGCGGCCTTGTTCAGCGCCTGCCAGAAGGTTTCCCGCAAGTCGGTTGGGATGTCCGACAAGACATAGTCCGCAATGTCCCATTGCCGGGGCTGCGGTCCGATGCCGATCCGCACCCGCGGGAAATTGCCGTCCCCCAGCTGGGCGACGATCGAGCGCATGCCATTATGCGTACCGGCGCCGCCGGATTCCCGGATCCGGATCTGGCCGACATCAATATCCACATCATCATAGATGACCAGGCAGTTGGCCGGCGGGATTTTGAAATAGGCCAAGGCCTCCCGGATGGACTCCCCGCTCAGGTTCATGTAGGTCGTCGGCTGCAGCAGCAGGCATTTGCTGCCATTGATTGCGCCTTGCCCCATCAGGCCCTTGCAGCGGATGCGGCTGACCGGGATCTTGTGCCGCTGGCTCAGGATCTCGAGGGCCATATAGCCGCTGTTGTGCCAATTCAGTTCATACTGGCGGCCCGGATTGCCCAGGCCGGCAATCAGCCAGGTTGTCTGATCCATGCTGTTCCTCGTTTCCCATCCCGTGCCAATTGCTTAGGGATTGATCCGGCGGTCGCGGATCCGCCCGCGGCTGATCACCCAGTTCTCCTTATTGATCTGCCGCGACCGCGCGATAGCCAGCGAATATTCGGGCACGGTCTCGGTTATGGTCGAACCGGCCGCCACATAAGTGTTGTCGGCCACGCTGACCGGTGCCACGAGACTGCAGTTGCTGCCGATAAAGGCATGGCTGCCGATCATGGTCCGCGATTTGGCCCGGCCGTCGTAATTGGCGATGCTGCAGCCGCTGCCGAAATTGACATCCTCGCCGACATCGGCGTCGCCGATATAGCACTGGTGGGCGATCAAGGTTCCGGCGCCGATCGTCGAATTCTTGATTTCGACAAAGTTGCCGATCAGGCATTTGGGCCCGATCAGCGATCCGGGCCGGATCCGGGCATAAGGACCGACGGCGGCGTCTTCATCGATCGTACAGTCATCGGCGGTGACATGGTCGAGTTTGGCCCGGCAGCCGACCTGAACATCATTCAGATGAGTGTCCGGGCCGATGACTGCCTCGCTGCCGACAACAGTCTGCCCGCTCAGGCTGCAGCCGGGCAAAATGCGAACATCCGGATCGATGGCGACGCCATCCTCAATCCAGGTCGACGCCGGATCGATGATCGTAACCCCATTTTGCATATGCCGCTTCAGAATGCGGCGGTTCAGCACCTGCGACGCCTCCTGGAGCTGGACGCGGTCATTGACGCCGATAATCTCGTCATAGCTGATTTGAAAGGCTTCCACCCGATGACCTTCGCCGATCAGCACGCTGATGGTGTCGGTCAGGTAATATTCCTGCTGCTGGTTGCAGCAGCCGATCTTGCCCAGCGCGGACAGCAGAAGCGCTGTATTGAAGCAATACATGCCGGCGTTGATTTCCCGGATCTGACGCTGTTCCGCCGTGGCGTCACGGTGCTCGACGATCGCCTGCACCGTCCCGGTTCCGTCACGGATGATCCGGCCGTATCCGGTCGGGTCAGGGGCTTCGGCCGTGATGACGATCGCCGCGCAGCGGCTTTCGGCGAACCGGTGCAGAACAGCCTGCAGTGTCCCGGCGGTAATCAGCGGCGCATCACCGCAGAGAACCAGCGTACAGCCGTCGCGGCCTTCCAGAAAGTGGCTGGCCTGCAGCACGGCATGGCCGGTGCCCAACTGCTTTTCCTGCAGCACAAAAGCGACATCCTCGCCCAGGACGGCGCGAACTTCCTCTTGCTTGTGGCCGACAATATAAACCTGGTCGTTGGCGCCAGCCTGGAGCAGCGCGTCCCGGACCCAGCTGATCAGCGGTTTGCCGGCGGCCGGATGGACGACCTTGGCGTGCCGGGACTTCATGCGTTTGCCTTCACCAGCGGCCATGACGACTGCACAGACATTCATAAGCGTGAATCCTCCTTGGCCAGCGGCCCCTTTGCCGCGGCGCAATCCAGACTGATTATAACAAAAAACCTGCGGCAAGAACAGAACCGCGCGGCATGGGCCTCCTGCCGCAGCTGTGGATAAGTTTATGCACACCCTGTGGATAATGTGGAAAACCCTGTGCATAACCGGGATTTTTGTTTCACGCGTCATGCTGCTGTAAAAAGCCTGTAATATTCGTGTTTCACGTTCTTGATCCGAAATGGCCTTAACCGGAAGCGACTTCCGGTTTCACATGCCGGACGGCGCAACGGGCGGATTTGCAAGCCCGTGAAACATCTCGCTGTGATACCGGCCGTGACGGCAGAACATTTTTTCTGGGGAAACCGGTGTGGAAAACCAATCGGCGGATCACCCCAGCAAAGCTTGGAACTGGCTGTTATACAGCTGCCAGTAATGGCCATGCTTCGCCAGCAGTTCCTCGTGGGTCCCGCATTCGGCGATATTGCGGTCGGCAATGACCATAATGCGCGACGCGTTTTTGATGGTGGAAAGCCGGTGGGCGATGATAAAAGAAGTCCGGCCGGCCATCAGATGGTCCAAACCCTTCTGCAAGGCCTTTTCGGTCTGGGTGTCGATGCTGGCGGTCGCCTCGTCCAGAATCAGGATGCGCGGGTCGGCCAGCAAGACGCGGGCAAAGGAGATCAACTGCCTTTCGCCGGCCGAAACGCCGGAGCCCTGATCGTTGATGACCGTTTTGTAGCCCTGGGGCAGACGCAGGATGAACTCATGCGCGCATACGGCCTTGGCGGCAGCGATGCACTCGGCGTCGGTAGCGTTCAGGCGGCCATAGCGGATGTTCTCCAGGACAGTTACCGGGAACAGGAAGGGGTCTTGCAGCATGATACCCATTTGGGTGCGCAGTGAGGTCAGGGTCACGTCCTGGATCGGGTAGCCGTCGATGGTGATCCGGCCGTCGTGTATCTCATAGAAACGGCAGAGCAGGTTGATGATCGTCGACTTGCCGGCGCCGGTCGGGCCGACCAGAGCGATGGAATCACCCGGCCGGGCTTCGAAGGATAATTTTTCCAGAACCGGATGGCCGGGGTCGTATGCGAAGGACACCTCGTCGAAATTGACGCGCCCTTCGATGCGCGGCAGTTCCGTGGCGCCAGGGTTGTCCTCGATCACCACCGGCTCATGGAGAAATTCGAAAATCCGCTCGATATAGGCCGCCGAGTTGAGCAGCGCGTTATAGAAGTTGGCCAGGTTGATGACCGGCTGCCAGAAACGGGACACATAACCGACAAAAGCGACGATGACGCCGACGGAGATAGGATCGCCGCTGACCTTGCTGCGCAGCCACAAGGCACCGGCGGCATAGAGCAGGGCGATGGTCGCGTGCGAAACGGCGTCGATGAAAGGCCACATCGACTGGTTGAGCATCGCCGAACGCATCCAGGCTTTCCGGAATTCGCTGGTCAGGCGATGGTAGATGCCGCGGTTAACTTCTTCGCGGGCAAAAACCTGGGTCACCTTCATGCCGATCAGGCTTTCCTGGGTATAGGCGTTCAGGTTGGAGTTTTTGCGCGACAGGGCCTGCTGGGCCCGGCGCTGGGCATTTTTCAGGAGCAGGATGCCCAGAATCAGCAGGGGCATGCCGGCCAGCGCATAGAGGGTCAGCAGCGGATCGACCAGCAGCATGTAAACCACGATAATCACCAGGCTGAGCAAGTCGACCAGCGAGTTGACCAGGCCGTTGGACAGCAAGTCGCTGACATTGTTGACATAATTGACAATCCGGACCAGAATCTTGCCATGCGGGCGGTCGTCGAAATAGGTAAACGGCAGCCGCTGCAGATGGCGGAACATTTCCAGCCGGATATCGTGGATGATGCCCTGGCCGACCCGGTTCATGTTGCGCATCCGGAAAGCGGTCATCAGGCCGACGATCACCACTATGGCCGTATACCCGAGAGACATCAGGACCAGACCC
>JAEXPB010000222.1 GCA_023438965.1 Bacillota bacterium
CTGTTCATCCTGACGAAGACGCCGGCCGGATCTCCGGCCAGCAGCTGGTCAACCGCCGAAACCGACGGCAGTTCCTCATCCCAGTTGATATCGCTGATCACCTTCAGGCTGGTGATCAACGACCGGATGCCCGATTCTGCCGCAGCTTCATAGGCCTCTTCCTGAGCGATCAAGTCACGAATTTCCGATCCGTGCATATCGGCGTCCAGGCCTTGGGCACTCGCTAGCCAGCCAATAATTTCCGTCTCGCTGACCGACATGCTTTTCAGGCGGAAAATCAAGTGGGAGATGAAGACGCGGTCGCTCAACCGGGCGGATCCGCATTCCTTTTTCAACCAGGCGGCCAGGCTCGCGCTGTCCACGCCGATGCGGGCCGCCAGGCGGCGAGCGGTCTGTTCAGCTTGCCGCTTGACTGAGATGATGCGAATAACTTCCCGTGATTCTTCGGCGGCTTTCTCGAGCAGGGCCAGGATCAACAGGTCCGGCAACGCCCAGAGTTCCCGGACCAGCAGCGGGCTGCTGGCTTGCCAGGACTGGATCATCTCCAGCACCAGGTTCTCGCGTAAATGGTAATTGCAGCAACAGATCATGTCGCGGGCCATGATGTAAACCCGCGGGTAACCGCGGCCCGGTTCGCTGGTCAGCAGGGGCATCCGGCGGTATTTGCGCAGGTTGCCGAACTCCTGCAGCTGCATGAGAGCCTTATACAGCAAGTTGAAATTGTCAAAAAACCATTGAGAGGCCGGAACCAGGCTGATGATACCGGGCGGCGCATGGCTGAGCCGGCGGCGGAGCTTTTGCAGATCCATGTAGATCTGCCAGTGCAGCCGGTCGATGGCCCGGCTGGTCGCGTGTAGCCGAACCGACTGATCGCGGGCTACGCTCTGCAGCTGGACCAGGGCTTCCGCCTGGGTCAGTTCATGGCGGCACCAGGGCGGTCGACGGGCCGGCCGGGGGTAAAGGCCCAGCAATTTGATCAAGTGAACCAGTTTGCGGACCAGCAGGACCAGGAAAGGCAGGACAAGCAGTAATGCCGGCAGAACCAGCCAGAGATAGCGGACGGTAAAATCAATCACAATACTCACGGTTTGCCCTCCTGGCCGCAGAACCTTGCGGCTGAATAAAGAGTGGCGGCAATGCGTATGATGATGATAACCTGCACGGATTGAATACTATGCAACTGAATCGCGGCCGAAGATGCTGACCGGGTGAATAAATTCCATTATAGCAAAATAGGCGGATTCTGAGAATAGCGTCGCCAGCTCAGGCCGAACAAGATCCGCAAGATCCGATGATCTATGCTATACTGGTTCCATTATGCCGGGGTAAAGGAATTACAATTTGCATGTCTGGTAAGATAATCCAACAGCCGTTCTTTCGCCGGGAGGTGCTGGCGCACATTCTGAAGCTGGCTTGGCCGGCGATCCTGGAACAGATCATGATCATGATGGGCGGCATTGTCGTCACCATATTCCTCGGGCGTTACGGCACCAATGAGCTGGCGGCAGCCGGCCTGGTCAACATGATCATGGTCGTGCTGCAGACGGCCTTTGCCGGCCTGGCGACCGGCGCGACGGTGGTCATCGCCCGCATGATCGGTGAAGGCGACCGGCGCGGCGCGCGGGATGCCCTGTTCCAGTCGATGATCCTGGCTCTGGGCCTGTCGCTGGTCATCACCCTGCTGACCTGGCTCTCGTCCGATGCCCTGCTGACCTTTTTCTTCCGCGATATCGGGCCGGAGGTCCAGGACCTGGCGGCGATCTATATCCGCTATATGCTGATCAGCCTGCCCTTCCTGACGCTGGATCTGACCGTCACCGCCGCCATGCGCGGTGCCGGCGACACCTTCACCCCGATGGCGGTCACCGGCACCGGCAGCGCTATCAATATCATCCTCTGCGCGCTGCTGGTCAACCGGCTGGGCATGAGCGGCGCCGGTATCGCCCTGTGCACCTCGCGCATCGCCGCCTGCCTGCTGCGCCTGCTGATGGTTTTCCTGCGCAAGAAACGGATTTACCTGTCCTTCGCGGAAAAATACCATCTGGATCCGGAACTGATCAAGCGGATCTATCGCCAGGGCATGCCGGCTTTTCTGGAACAGCTGATCATGCAGAGCGGCTTCCTGATGATGAACTCGATCCTGGCCTATCTGGGCGCCACGGTCCTGGCTTCCTGGCAGGTCGGCGCCAATATGAATTCGCTGGCTTCCATGCCGGTGTTCGGGCTGGCGATCGCCACAACCACCTGTGTCGGCCAGGCGTTGGGTTCCGGTCGTCTCGACGACGCCAGGTCCTACGCCAAGGAGGCGCTCCGGCTGGCGATCGTGCTCATCTCGGCTTTGGGCATCCTGGCCGCCGCCCTGGCCCGGCCGCTGGCCAGCCTCTATTCCACCGATCCCGCGGTGATCGAGAACGGCATCGTCCTGATCCGTTTCTTCCTGCTGACCGAACCGCTGATCGCGATCATCACCGTCAATGCCGGCGTCCTGCGGGCCGGCGGCGACATCGCCTACGTTACCGCCTCATCCCTGACCGGCCTCTGGCTGTTCCGCATCGTCATCGCCATGGTGCTGGTCTACAAATTCCAGCTGGGCATCTACGGCGTCATGGCCGGCATCCTGATCGACTATATCGTACGCACGGCGCTGTATTGGCGGCGCGTGTTGCGCGGGCGCTGGCTGTACCGGGTGGTGTGACTGGTGGGCCCTCGTTGACATCGTCGGCGAATCGGCTATGATGAAGCTAGAAGCACAGCGTCCGCGCCTTGGCCGCAGGCCATGCCTGGTAAGGAGGTTTGCCGCATGATCGAGCTATTGTACAGTTTCGCCCAGAGCGACAGCAAGGTGATCGAACGGATCGTCGACGATGAATTTGCCGCCATCAATCACATGGTTCTCGGCAAGCTGGAAGCGCTGCCGGAGCATAATGCCAACTCCAACGTCTATATGATTGTCGTCCGCGGCACCATCACCCTGCGGCTGGACGACCAGGCCGCCCATCAGTACGCGTCCGGCAGCATCATCGCCATCCCGCACAAGACCAAAATGAACGTGTCCAACCAGGATGCCGGCGTTCTGGAGTTTTTCGTCGTCAAATCGCCCAGTCCCCGGCATATGATCTCCTGATCAGCAATCCACCCACTGGCCCAGCCGGTCGGACTGGCGGGCTTTGGCCATGATATCCTGAATATAGGCGCCGTCGGCGAATGACGGGCAGGCCGGCCGCCCGGCCGCCACACAATCGAGGAAACTGTACAGGCAATGCACATGCCCGCGCAGCCAGCCGATGTTGGATTTGACGGAGGGGAAGCCGCTGCTGGGCTGTTCATACCGGCCGGCGCAGGAAATGCGGGTAAAGCCCCGGTTGCCGCCGTAAGGCTGCTCCGGCAGCGTATTGTCGAAGAATTCCAGCCAGTTGGTGTCCATCAGGCTGAAGCGCAGGGCGCCGCGGTCACCGTGGATCTCCAGGCGCAGTTCGTCTTCGGTGCCGGTGGCCATTTTGGAGGCCTCGATCGTCCCCAGGCCGCCGTTTTTCATTTCGGCCAGCATCAGGACGCTGTCCTCGGCATTGACCGTCACCGGTCGGCCGTCCGGTCCCGGGCGCTGGCTGTAGGCGATACTGGTCCGGGTCATGATCCTGGCGTATTCGCCCAGCAAGTCGTAAACCAGGTCCAGCGCGTGCGATCCCAGATCCATCAGCACACCGCCGCCATAAGCGGCATCC
>JAEXPB010000306.1 GCA_023438965.1 Bacillota bacterium
CGCCTACCGCAACACGGACTCACAGGGACCGTTCTCCTATGGCGAAAATCTGACCGACCAGGAAAAAAGTTTGCAATGGTGGTATCAGGCCGCAGCGGGCGGCGGCGCATTTTGGGATTACTGCTGCTATGGCGCCTGCTTATCCAGTTGGTTTATCGGTTCGCCGGTGCGATCCGCCTATGGCCTGCGGGCCAACTTCAACAGCCCCTTTGGTGATGCCGAGGATTACGGTACCATCACCGCAAAATTCGATAACGCCGTTGCCCTGATCGAAGGCAGCTGGACCACGGTGAACCAGGGGGTAGCCGCAGGGCCGGTTGTGTTCGGCTTGAATGGCACCCTGGTTACCAATGGCAACACGGTTAGCATCTATGATAAAAGGCATGAGTCAACGCCATCGGCTGTCTACCAGGCGGACCCCTTGCCGGAAGACCGCGATTCGATCGCCAAGGAGTTCTGGAGTCATCTCGAAAAGGGTACTCCCCTGCATCCGACGCTCGATCTGGAGGTTAACCTGAATGCCATGCAGATCCTGGACGCGGGCTACCGGTCTTCGATTAGCGGTAAGCTCGAGCCAGCTCCGGGATATCATTATGCGCCTGGCCAGCTGTAAACGTGCCGCCGGCAATCGTCCCCAGCGCTGCCAGCTGGCCGCTGGGGATGATTGCTCAGATCCTAGCCAAAGTGTATTTGCCATACGCGTGATTCAGCATCCGCATGATGGCCAACTCGTCCATCGCGTCGAATAATGCATTATGCTTTTCGCAGTAGGCCAAGTCCGCGCTTAACATCCGGAAAACACTCTCCACGCCATAGCCGCGCTTCAAGCGACCCGTGCTGCAGCAATCGGCACCATGCGGTATGCGGGAATTGTGCTGTTTATATGCCGCCACCTTCATGATGTCATACCAATCCAGATGGCGTAATTCCGGCAGATGGTGATAGTCGAAAGCGGCATTGTAAGCAAACATCTCCGCCACCCCATGAGCCAATAGAAGCCGCCGCAATTCGGTCAGCGCCTTTTCCCGCGAACACTCCAGGTCGGGCTTGATGTCATGGACATATAAAGCATGGGCATACATGCCGCCGTGGTCTTTGAAAGGCGTCAGGATATAATACCGCTGGTCGACCAGCTCGAAGGTCGCGGATTCGGCAATCACCGTCCCGATGGACATCACCGCGTCACCCCAGGTCGTCTCGGGATCAATAACGGCAAATCGGCTCATCCTGGTCTCCTTGAGGTTTCTTCATTCATCTGCGCCTCATCTTTCATACGCTGCACGCCAGCGATTCGCCATCCGTCCGGGTGGCCACGCCCAGCAGGGCGGCGGCTGTGGCGCCGGCGTCGGCAAAGGTCTTGCGTGTCTTGAGGTTCAAGCCTGGTTGTATGCACTGGCCGCAGATCAGGAGCGGGACGTATTCGCGTGAATGGTCCGTACTGGGTGTGTCTGGATCACAGCCGTGGTCCGCCGTGATCATCAGGACATCGTCTGCCCGCAGCACGGGCAGCAGGTCAGCCAGCCGTGCGTCAAAGCGGTTAAGGGCCCGGGCATAGCCCGCCGCATCGTTGCGGTGACCATAGACCATGTCGAATTCGACCAGATTGATCAAGCAAAGCCCGGGCCAGTCTTCCTGAGCGATGGCCTGCAATTTGTCCATGCCGTCCTCGTTGCTGATCGTTGGCAAGGAGCGGCTGATGCCCCGGCCGGCGAAAATGACGTTGATTTTACCGATGCTGATAGTCGCCAGGCCCGCTTGCTGCAGCTCATCGAGGATCGTTGGGCGCGGCGGCGGCAGGGAGAAATCATGGCGGCGGGCGGTGCGCTTGAACTGGCCTGCTCGCCCTCGAACGGACGGGCGATGACCCGGCCAACCGCATGTTTGCCCTGCAGCAGGTTGCGGGCGATCTGGCAGTAGGCATAAAGCTGCTCGATCGGGACGATGCTTTCGTGGGCGGCGACCTGGAAGACGCTGTCGGCCGAGGTGTAGACGATCAGCTTGCCCGTGGCAACATGCTCCGCGCCATAATCGGCGATCACCTGGGTGCCGGAATAAGGGCGGTTGCAGAGGGTGCCCCGACCAGTTTGCTGCTCGAACGCCGCGATGATTTCCGGTGGGAATCCATCCGGGTATATGGGCATGGCCTGGGGCGAGATCAGGCCGGCGATCTCCCAGTGCCCGATCGTGGTGTCTTTACCGGCCGACTGTTCAGCCAGACGGGCAAACGCCCCCGTCGGCCGGGTGGCCGGTGTGCCGAACGTGACCCCGTCAAGGTTGAACAGGCCGATCCGGGTCAGGTTTGGTACAGCGAGCACGCCCGTGTCAAAGCAGGCTTTCAGGGTATTGCTGCCCGCATCGCCATATTGGGCGGCATCCGGTAACTCACCGATGCCGAAACTATCTAAAACGATGAGAAAGACGCGTTTGGCTGGTGGCATAGAAAATCTCCTGTTATTGCCCAAAGTGCTTCCACAGATCTGGCTTGACTGGGCCGGACCGGTTGCATACGCTGGTGAATCTATACTGATCATGCTACAACTGCCCTGGCCTGTCAATTGACAACTGGTCGTCGATCGGGTAGGTGCGGGATTGTTATCCTATGATTGGATGGATGACGCCGGTGTTTTCCGGGATTATAATAGGCTTGTCAGTTATTGTATATAACAGCTGGAGAGGTGAGGACGCGTGCTGATCGCGACGAAGAGGCTTGGTCTCAAGCAGGTCGTAGCCGTCTCACTTTGTTTTCTGTTCGGTACGGCTATCGGTCTGGCGGGATATTATGGCGGTATACCGCTTGAGATCCGGACTTGGCTGCGACTCGGTCTTGCCGCTGTTTTTCTCGCTGCTTTATTCATATTCCGATGCAAAGAGCCTGCCTGGCAGACCAGCCTGGCCTTTTTGGCGGTTATATCCGGGATGTACGCCGCCGGGCTAATCGGCAACCAGCCTTTGGACTGGCTGCATATTGCCGCCAACGATGCCCGCGGTTACGCAGTTTTAAAGATCTTCGAAGTATTGCCGATTGTTCTCGTCATTTTCCTGGCTGTGCTCATGAGCGGGCGTGGTCTGGCGGGACTTCGCCTGAACGGCGGACGTCCGGTATTATCCATTCTTGGCGGTTTAGCCGTTGGTGCGGTTTTATTTGCCTATTTTCTCACCCAGGGCGGCTGGCAGGTCTTTCAGGATGGCAATCTTGTCCAGTTGCTGCCGGCAATTGGCTGGATCACGATCTTCTCCTTGTTTAACAGTTTTATGGAAGAATTATGGTTCCGCGGGCTTTTCCTCTCGCGTTTTGAATGGCTGCTCGGACCGCGCTGGGCATTCTGGCTGTCCGCACTTACCTTCGGGCTGCTGCATGCCTTCGGATCTTTCACCGGGACATTGGGATCGCTGCTCCTGACCCTGTTTACCTTGCTGCTGGGCATCGCTTTCAGTTATATTGTGCAGCGGACGAATAATATCTGGGGTGCCGTGGCAGGTCATTTCTTTGCCGATTTCTTCATGATGCTGGGTTATTTCGCGACACAGAAGGCCTGAAGATTGCCATTTGTTTTATTTTGGCTGAGGCGCAGGCACCAGCAAGAATGTCCAATCGTCAGGCCGGCGCGGCTGGACGCAAGGCCATCTACTCGACAATGGCCTGGCTGTTGGCAATCATGGCAAAGGAAATGCCGCACTGACTTGCCGGTCCATTGGGTATCGCTGCCGCCTTTTTATGATACGCGCACTGGTTAACTGCGATCGATGAAATACGCCGGCGGGACCCCCGGCCGGTTCCACTGCTCCAGACGGATCTGGAAGATGCGATTGATCTGTCCGCTGGCCAGCACATTGTCCACGGTGTCGTGCATGACGATGCGGCCATCCGCCATCAGGCAGATCCGGTCGGAATGCCGCAGCGCCGCCGGCACGTCATGCAGCACCATCAAGACCGTCTTCCCCATTTGTTTCAGCTTTTCAACGATCCGATAGATCTCCAGCTGGTGGTTGACATCGAGGTAAGCCGTTGGCTCATCCAACAGGATGACAGAAGCATCCTGAGCCAGCGTCATGGCCAGGTACGCCTTCTGCCGTTCACCGCCGGAAAGTTCGCTGACGATGCGGTGGCTCAGGTCCCGGATGCCGGTTTCACGCATGGCCTGTTCCGCGATATCAAGATCCTGGGCGGATAATCGGCGCGTCAAGGGCAGATGCGGAAAACGGCCATGCTGAACCAGCGTTTGGACGCTGATCGGTGAGGATTGCTTGATTTGCGGCAGATAGGACACCTTCCTGGCCAGCTCCCGGCTGTCGTAACTGTACAGGTCTTTCCCGTCCAGCTGGATTTCCCCGGAACTCACCTGCAGCAGGCGGGCGATAGTCCGGAGCAGAGTCGTCTTGCCGCAGCCGTTCCGGCCGAGGATTGTGGTGATCTGGCCCTCGGCGACTGTCAGGCTGATCTGGTTGATGGCCGGTCGGCCATGATATCCGGCCGCTACATTATTTAATTCAATCATGGATCCGGCCTCGCTTCTGCTTGAATAACAAATAGAGGAAAAAAGGCGCGCCCAGAAAGGTCAGGACAATGCCGACCGGCAATTCGAAAGGTGCAAACAGGGTCCGGGCGATCAGGTCGCAGCCCAGCAGCAGTTCGGCGCCCAAAATGGCTGAGGCGGGGATCAGCTTGCGATTATCATGCCCAAACAAGAATCGCGCCAAATGCGGAATGATCAAACCGACAAAGCTGAGCAGCCCGGCAAGGCTGACTGCGCAAGCTGCGAGCAGTGC
>JAEXPB010000311.1 GCA_023438965.1 Bacillota bacterium
CCTGCACTGACCGCTCAGGCAATTGTCCGCGTGCTTTCCCGCTTGATCAGCCGCGAAGGCAGGATCAGCTGGACAGGATGGCCGGTCGCTGCCGTCTGGTCGATCTGGCTGAAGAGAATTTCGCCGACGCGGGAGGCCATCGCACTTTTGGCGGTGCTGACCGAGGTCAGGTGGGTCGGCATGATGAATTGGGCCTGGATGTTGTCGAAGCCGATCACCGAGACATCCTCCGGCACACGGCGGCCCTCTTCGGCCAGGATATCGATCACTTCCAGGGCAATCAGGTCGCTGAAGGCCAGAACCGCGGTATAGTCCGGGCTCCCGAGCAGGATGCGGCGCATTTGTTCAATGTCTTTACCCGCGGTGATGGAGATGGTTCGCACCAGATCCGCGTTTTCCCGGACCTGAAAGTTGTTCAGCGCCTGACGGTAACCGGCCAGCCGTTCATCGGCACTGGAAATGAAGGTCGGCCCGTTCAGAAACAAGATCCGGCGGTGGCCCTGCTCCAACAGGTACGTCGTCGCCAGCAGCCCGCCCTGCCGGTCGTCAGCGATAACCGAATTGACCGGCAGCCCGGGGAAATACCGGCCCAGCAGGACGAACGGGATCCCGGACTGCAGGATGAACCGGATGTTGTCCGGTGAATCCTGGGTCGGGCAGATGATGATGCCGTCGACCTTCTGGCTCAGGGCGGTGACAATCGCCTGATGCTCCAGGGCGGGATCTTCGTCGGTATTCAGGATGATCGCCGTATAGCCCAGCTTGCGGATATCTGCTTCAATCTGCTTGACGCTGATCGCAAAATGAGGATTGGAAATATCGCCGAGAATGATCGCCAGGGTACGGGTTCGGCCGGAGCGCAACGAGCTGGCGGAGATGTTGACAATATAGCCCAGACTTTCGGCGGTCTGCCGGATCAGGGACTTGGTGGCGGCGGAGATGTCCGGCTTGTCTTTCAGGGCATGGGAGACTGTATTGATCGAAAAGCCGGTTGCGGCGGCAATGTCCCGCAGGGTGACGCTTTTTTTCGCTTGCGCAGATCCTGTCATCGTTCAAACTCCTCGGCAGCCTGACATCCAGCCCGGCTGCGGCCATTATGGTTAATGCCATCATTTTAGCATAATGGCGGAGATTTGAAACGCGGCAGGCACAAGCTCAATTTCGCCTGTCGTCCTGGTTGGCTCCCAGGGCTGCGGCCATGCTGAAAAAACCATCCATGATATGCTTCTTGATCTGTTCGGCTATGACCGCCAGCGGCGATTGACGCATTGTCTCAACCAATTCCTCATGATTGGCGATGGTTTTGGGATTCCAATAATTTAAAGTCGCATCATACAGCGCCAGGATCGCCTGGTTCTTCAGGCGGTGCCAGGCATCGATGGCCCGCCGGTTGCCGGAACTGGCCACCAGCAGTTCATGGAAGGCGAAGTCCTCCTCGATCCAGGTCAGGGCATCTTGCGACGCCGTTGCGGACTGGTAACGGCTGTTGATTACCCGGGCGATCGCTGCCAATTGATCCAGCGGCAACTGATTCCTGGCCTGCGCCATTTCCAGGCAGCTGACCTCGATTGCCGCCCGCAGCCGATAGATCTCCTCGATATCCTGAAGGGTCAGCCGAACAATTTCCGTGTACTTGTTCGCCACTTTTCGGATCAAGCCCTCGTACTCCAGAATCTGGAAGGCTTCCCGCACACAGGCGCGGCTGATGCCCAGCGCCAGGGCAAAATCATGCTCAGCCAGTCGCTCGCCAGGA
The DNA here is from genome assembly GCA_023438965.1 of Bacillota bacterium. GTDB lineage: Bacteria > Bacillota > Clostridia > Saccharofermentanales > UBA5734 > UBA8949. Next base: position 1,754 of record JAEXPB010000311.1, read on the forward strand.
ATCAGCACGCCGGTGATAATCTTGTCCCGGATGATTTTCGCGGCTTTCTCGGCCAGGGACTCGTCTTTGATGGCCAAGCCATCGAGTTTTCGGGAAATCTCATTATCCATATCGCCTCATATGCCATCATCTGATAGGCTTATCTTAGTGACCGGCCAGATTGTTGTCAACCAAAGGCCGCGCTTCCTGGCCAGCGGTCCAAGGAATATCGAAGAGCAAAGCAGTTCCATCCGTCATGTCGTCCGGTCGACATAGAAAAATTTCGTTTCGTGCGGCGCCAAGACCATCTGAACACCGCCTTCATCCACTCTGGTCTGCTCACCCGTAAAGCAATCCGTCAGTACAGCCGGCGCCGGCCGGCGGAGGGTCAGTGAACCGCCCGCGTAACTGTAGACACAAGCGAAAGACACATTGGTGTAGACAGGCGTGTATTGGTCACAGTACAGAAACACCTTGGCATAACGGTAGATTTCGCGCAGCAGGACCGCCGGCAGCGGCGCGCAGGCGGAAAAGGCGTCAAATCCCCCGTCCGCGCGGAATTTGATCCCGCAGGCGGGCTGGCCGCTTTCGACGAACCGTCCGAGTACAATATCGAGATTGGTCGGCGCGAAGACCGGCACGATCGGTTCGCTGCCGCTGTGGAACCAGACATCGCCGTGGATCGACTGGTTGGTAAATCGATAAGTAACATCCGTCGCGCCGGCAAAGCACAGCCGGATGGTGTTATCGGTCAGGTCGCACCGCTCGAAGCTAATGCCCGTATGCTCGGTCATCGGCAGGATCGAGAGTTCGTCGGCCAGGGCGTAGAAGGGCGCGTGCAGGTAAAGCATGTTCTTGCCGCGCTGGCGCAGCGCCGCGATCCTGGCGCAGACCTTGGCCGAGGGCGCAAACAGCGCAGGGAAAATGTACAGTTGATACTGTTCTTCATCAAAGCCCGGGCAGTCAAAGTCATAGGTCATATTCATGTCCCACGGCGCGCCGGTCTGGTTCAGCTCCGCCGTCTGGTGCTCGATCATCGGATAATAGGTGTTGGTTTTAAGGTAATAATTCGATTCAATATCGAGCATTTCGGTGACCTGGGCCACCGAATGAGCCGGGCGGGAGGCGACCTTGTCCTGAATCGCATGCAGGCGGCTGATTTCACGCATCAGTTCGGGATCGTCATAGTAGCCGGAGAACATATCAAACCACCAGTAGCCCTGCCCTTTGGCCAGGATCATGCCGACCTCGCGGCGGATATACATGATGGTGTCGGCTGTGCAGGTAAACGGCTCATCGCGCCCCGCATGGGAAACCGCCCCTGCGTCGGCTATCTTTTTCAACAAGTGCGTCGAGCTGTCGATCTCATGGACAAAGAGCTTGCCGTGGCAGCGGATCGAATCGACCGGAACGCGGATGCCGCTGGTCGATTCCAGCTTCCGTGAAATGTACGAAGCCGGACTGAATACCATATCGATATCGGGACTGCCGAGCAGACGGTCGAGTCGATTATAGGCGGACTGCACGGCAAAATCGAGCGGCTGCCCAAAGATGTGTCCCGAAAAAAGCCCGACAATGCGCTCCCCGCCGGTGTGTGCCTTGGCGATGCGGGCAAAATAGAGAATCGTGTCGGTCACGATCTCGTTGGTGAACTGCCAGTAGCGCATGGCCTCCGCCTGCAGCTTCCGGCAGCGGATCACGCCATCAGTCGCCGCGTGCAGGACCGCGGGTGCAGGGATCACCGCGTTTTCGTCCTGGCAAAACCGCCGGTACGCCAGGCGCTGAACCATGGTGGGATGCTCGATAACCTCATTCAAGTGGTAGGAATACCACTCGGTCGTTCCGCCGCACAAGAGAAAGATCGCATAAACGCGCTCAGGATACCACTCATCGAGTTTATCCACCAGCGCACACAGGTACCTGGCCGCTGCCTGCCGCCATTTCTCGCTGCCCAGATTCTGGACCATCTGCTCCCAGTGGTCGACCAGCTCAGGGTTTTGGCCGACAAACCAGGGCGGCGGATCGAGGTGCACATTCACCGAAACAAAGGTATCGTCCCCGATACTGCCAAAGATCTCCTCGCCCTGCCGGCGCAGATTGTCCCAGTTGTACTCGTCCTCGCCGACCCACACCGGGCCGAACTGCGAATAGGGGACCGTCCGATGATTCAACGCGGTCATGATCCCACTGGGGAAAATATTGAAAAACTTCAGTCCGTGATCAGAAAAGTCGTGCAGGATCTTGCGCTCGGGGCGAAAAGATCGTGTTCCCGCGAAGCTGTACCGCCGGCCGTCGATTTCGACGCCAAGGTTGCCGTCGGCGCTGTAAACCCGTGATATCATGCCAGTTAGCCATTCCTTTCGCTTGCGATCAGTTCTTCAACCTCCCGCCTGGTTCCGATCGCGGTCTGCGCGCCGGCCCGCAGTGCGCACACGGCGCCGGCGGCGTTGGCAAAGCGGATCGCTTCCGGTATGGTTCTTCCTTCACCAAGCAGGACGGCCAATCCGCCGTTAAAGGCGTCACCGGCCGCCGTTGTATCCACCGGCTTGATCGGGAAAGCCGGATAGAGCCGGCGGCAGTCCGCTGCAGCATAATAAGCGCCCTGGCTGCCGAGGGTGATCAGGACTTGCCGGATACCCCTGGACAGCAGGCGGTCGGCCGCCTGTTCCGCCCGCTGCGGGTCGCCGTTGATGGCGATGCCGGTATAGAACTCCGCTTCGGTTTCATTGGGGGTGAAAAAGGTGATTTGCCGCAGCAATTCATCCGGCAGCGGCTTGGCGGGCGCCGGATTGTAGATCGAGATGGTACCGGCCCGCCTGGCCAGTTCAATGGCAAATTGCGAAGCAGCAAGGGGAATTTCATTCTGCAGCATGAGCACCTGGGCCTTGGCGATCACCGGCCAGGCCGCCTCGATGTCCGCGCAGCAGACGCGGCCATTGGCCCCCGCCGCGATAATGATGTCGTTTTCACCATTTCGATCAACATGAATCAAGCAGGTCGCGGTTGGCTCGACGGGATCCCGGCCGACATAAGCATGTCCCAGGCCATCTTGCTCGA